>JALOMK010000132.1 GCA_025455505.1 Bacteroidales bacterium | reverse complement strand
ATACATGTTCACGCAACCGATTTCGACAGGAGCGGGGGCAATGTAAATCCCGATGTCTATAACATCGAGAAGAGTGGAATGGATGCCGCATCGAAGATTATTACCGTAAGCAATCTTACACGCGAAATAGTAATCAACAAGTACAATATCCATCCTGATAAGGTCGAGACTGTCTACAATGCCGTTGACCCTGTTGAGATTCCTGAGAATCATCTCCTGAAAAAAGGCTTCGATGAGAAAATTGTTACATTCCTCGGAAGGATTACGCTTCAGAAGGGACCGGAATATTTCATTGAGGCAGCATACAAGGTGCTCCAGGTGATGGACAATGTAAGGTTTGTAATGGCAGGCTCGGGCGACATGATGGAGAAGATGATGCGAAGGGCAGCAGCCCTGAAAATTACGGACAGGTTTCACTTCACCGGATTCCTGCGGGGAACTGATGTATTCTCGATGCTCGAGATGAGCGATGTCTATATTATGCCCTCAGTGTCGGAACCATTCGGGATATCCCCGCTCGAAGCAATGCAGTCGAATGTCCCCGTGATAATAAGCAAGCAGTCGGGTGTTGCGGAGATACTTACACATGCAGTAAAAACCGACTTCTGGGATATAGATGCCATGGCTGATGCAATTTACGGGATACTGAATTATCCTGCTCTTTCAAACATGTTCATTAAGAACGGGAAAGAGGAAGTAATCCAGCTGAAATGGGATAATTCGGCCCGGCATGTACGGGATATTTATTACAGGGTTCTCGGAACATTTTAAGAAACGCGATATGAGTATTACAGGCAAAAAAGCAATCTGCTTATATTTTCAGGTTCACCAGCCATTCAGGCTGAAGCGCTACAGGTTTTTTGATATAGGTCACGACGATTATTATTACGATGACTATACAAATGAATCTATAATGCGAAAGGTGGCTGACAGGTGTTATCTTCCAGCAAACAAAGTCATCCTTGATATGATCCTGAAGCATAAGGGAAAATTCAAGGTAACTTTTTCACTTACCGGGCTGGCAATAAACCAGTTCAGGCTCTATGCCCCGGAAGTGCTCGACTCTTTCAGGGAGCTTGCCGGAACCGGCATGGTGGAGTTCCTGGCAGAAACAAACTCCCATTCGCTTTCAGCCCTCAGGAGCAGGAGCGAATTCGAGACCCAGGTAGCACAACATACCGCCATGCTGAAGGAGTATATCGGAGTGGAGGCCACGTCATTCAGGAACACTGAGCTCATCTATTCCGATACGATAGGGAGCTGGGTTGCCGAAATGGGCTTCAAGGCTATGCTTACCGAGGGTGCAAAGCATGTCATGGGCTGGAAGAGCCCGAATTACCTTTATTGCAATGCTCTTAATCCACGCCTTAAAATACTCCTCAGGAATTTTGTTCTAAGCGATGATATTGCATTCCGTTTTTCAAACCGCGACTGGAGTGAATGGCCTCTGACAGCAGATAAATATGCATCGTGGATTGCCAAGCTCGGAACAAGAAGGGAGCTCATTAACATTTTCCTTGACTATGAGACCTTTGGAGAGCATAACAGCAAGGAGACCGGGATATTTTCCTTTCTTGAGCATCTCCCCTCATCAATCCTCAAAAAAACACCTTTCAGGTTCATGACGGCTTCTGAAGTTGCCGACCAGCTTCAGCCTGTGGCTCCTATAAGCGTACCCTCGCCAATATCCTGGGCTGACGAAGAGCGTGACCTTACAGCCTGGCTTGGGAATGAGCTGCAGGTTGCAGCCCTTGACAAGCTCTACAGCCTCGCCCATAAGGTTGCCAGGTCCGAGGATAAACTCATCAGGAAGGACTGGGAATACCTTCAGTCGAGCGACCATTTCTATTATATGGCGACGAAGTTTTTCTCCGACGGCGCCGTTCATGCATATTTTAATCCTTACGAGACTCCGTATGATGCTTTCATGAATTATATGAACGTGCTGAGCGACTTCGAGATAAGGCTCAACAAGCTGTTCCCCGACACGGCGGAGCAGAACCAGATAAGCAGGCTGTCGCTCAAGGCAGAGGAACAGGAAAAGACAATAGCAAGGCTGACTGCTGAACTCGATAAGCTGGAGAGGAAAACAGTCAGGTCCAGGGAAAAATCCGTTGCTGCAGCCGGCAAAAATACGGGGGCTGCGAAAGCCGCACCGAAGAAAACTTCTGTCGCGAATGCCGCGACAAAGAAAACTGCAGCTGCCAAAGCCGCACCGAAAAAAACTGTAGCTTCAAAGGCCACAGCGAACAAGACTGCAGCCACTAAAGCCGCAGCCAGGAAAACAGGTGCCTCGAAGGTTACTGCGAAAAAGGCCGGTGCAGGGAAAGCTCCGGCAAAGAAATAATGGTTAATATCTATAAGTGGAAATATGAAGGTTGATTTTATTTTTGAGACTAGCTGGGAAGTGTGCAATAAGGTTGGAGGGATTCATACCGTTATTTCCACCAAGGCTTTAAAGATTGTAAATGAACTGGGTGATAATTATATCCTGATTGGCCCGGACGTGTGGAGGGAAGAATCCACAAACCCTGAGTTCCTGCCTGACGATACTCTTTTTGCCGACTGGAAGTGCAATGCTGCAGCCGATGGCATGAGGGTTAAGACGGGAAGATGGAACATTGCCGGCAAGCCGATTGTGATACTTCTCGACTTCACCCCTTATTTCGGGATGCAAAATGAAGTTTTCGCAGGATTCTGGGAGACATACAAGCTCGACAGCATTTCGGGACAGTGGGATTATATCGAACCGGCACTTTTCGGTTATGCTGCCGGCAAGCTGATAGAAAGTTTCACATCATTTTATCCTGAGCGGCATAATATTATAGCCCAGTTCCATGAATGGATGACAGGTACCGGTGTTCTCTACCTCGAGAAGAATGCACCCTGGATAGCAACCTCCTTCACTACTCATGCAACAGTGCTTGGACGATGCATTGCAGGGAACAACAGGCCCCTGTATGCAGACATGGAAAGCTACAATCCCCTTGCAATTGCAAGGGAATTCAATGTTGTTGCAAAACAATCGCTTGAGAAGATAACTGCCGCCGTGGCAGATGTATTTACAACAGTAAGCGGGATCACTGCCAGGGAATGCACGCACTTCCTGGGAAAGGAAGTCGATCTTGTCACCCCGAACGGCTTTGAGGATTCATTCGTGCCGCCTCCCGAAAAGTTCGGGGAAGTGCGCGCAAAGGCAAGAAAGAGGCTCTTTGAGGTTGCAGAGGCAGTCCTTGGTTACAGGCTTAAGGACGACAGTGTGCTTATTGTCAACAGCGGAAGATACGAATTCAGGAACAAGGGGGTTGATATTTTCATCGACAGCCTTGGTGAACTCAGGAGGAAGGACGACCTTAAAAAGGAGTGTGTTGCCTTTATTCTTATGCCTGCATACCATATGGGTCCGAGGCAGGATATTGCAGAGATACTCAACAGCGGATCAGGAACATCGGCGGGTGACAGGTACCTTACACATAACCTTCATTACCCCGCTTCAGATCCGGTGTTGCAGAGAATAGCCCAAAACAACCTCACGAACGACGAAAAGTCAGAGGTGAAGATTATTTTCGTGCCCTCTTACCTAAACGGCAATGACGGGATCTTTAACATTCCATACTTTGACCTGCTGATAGGTTTTGATCTTTCTGTATTCCCATCGTACTACGAACCCTGGGGTTATACTCCCCTGGAAAGCCTGATGTTCTCGGTGCCAACAGTTACAACGACGCTCGCAGGTTTCGGACTCTGGGTGAGGGATTATTACAATGAACCGGGAAACGGGATAGCGGTAATTGAACGAACCGACAACAATGAAGCAGAAGTTGTGGAGGGAATCAGAAGCTTCATAACAATGTTCCAGGGTCTTTCCACGGAGGAGGTGTCCCTGGCGCGAAGCAAGGCGCACGATATATCTCGAATAGCCCTCTGGGATACACTGGCAGAATACTATTTTACAGCGTATGAACAGGCCCTCATCAATAGCGATGAGCGCAGGGGCCAGCCCCGTGAGATCGCAGCCTTTGCTGAAACACCAGGTCTTATCGTCAGGAAACCTCACCAGATACCTGTATGGAAGGACATTTACGTACAAAGCGATGTGCCTGAAAAACTGTCGGCACTGAAAGAAATAGCAGACAACCTGTGGTGGTCGTGGAATGATGATGCTGAGCAGATTTTTCACAGCATGGACCCTTCGCTTTGGGAGAATGTAAAACACAATCCGAAGCTTCTGCTCGAGAAGATCGATTACAAAAGACTCCTCGTGCTAGAGGACGATGATGAATTCGTTAAAGAACTTTCGAGGGTATACGAATCCTTCAGGTCTTACCTCAACAGGCCTTATGCAGTTGCAAGCCCCTCAGTTTCGTATTTCAGCATGGAGTTTGGCATACACCCCTGTCTCAAGACATACTCGGGAGGCCTGGGAGTGCTTGCCGGCGATTACCTGAAGGAGGCAAGTGATTCAAACCTTAATATTACAGGCATCGGACTCCTCTACAGGTATGGTTACTTCAGGCAGAAGATAGGACCACGGGGCGAGCAGCTGCCGATCTATGAGGCTGAAGACTTTTCGCGGCTGCCTGTTACAGCAGTGAAGGATGCAGAAGGCAACCATCTGACTGTCGGTATCGTGTGGCCCGGACGAACAGTGAAGATAAGAATATGGGAAGCCAGGGTCGGCAAAGTCAGCCTCCTGCTCCTCGATACGGATTTCGACGACAATTCACCTGAGGACAGGTCAGTGACGCATTACCTTTACGGAGGCGACAATGAGAACAGGCTGAGGCAGGAACTTATACTCGGAATAGGAGGGATCAGGGCCCTCGAAGCCATGGGAATAAGGACGGACCTCTATCACAGCAACGAAGGCCACTCTGCGTTTATAAGCCTTGAGAGGCTAAGAAGGCTGATAGAGGAACATCATCTTACATTTGACCAGGCCCTCGAGGTTGTCAGATCGTCAACCCTTTTCACTACACATACCCCTGTCCCTGCAGGGCATGATGCCTTTGAAGAGGATCTGCTCCGAAAATACATCTCTCACTATCATAGCAGGCTCAATATAGGATGGAATGAACTTATGGCCCTTGGCCAGTGCGAGAACGACAGCGAGAAGAAGTTCAACATGAGTTACCTGGCAGTGAGAATGTCGCAGGAAGTCAACGGAGTCAGCAAGCTTCATGGCGAAGTGAGCCGCGGCATGTTCAACAAGCTCTGGCCTGGATACCTGAAGGAAGAACTTTTCATAGGGCATGTCACAAACGGCGTGCATCATCCTACATGGACAGCCCCTGAATGGAAGGACGTTTATGGTGAGATAACGGGAACCAGGAACTTTGACCAGACCGACAGGCAGCTATGGGAGAAGATCTACAACCTCGATGACCTTAAGGTTTATGGAATAAAGTCGGGCCTGAAGAAGAGCCTCTTCACTCATATCCGCAAGAAACTCCAGGCTGAGATGATTGAAAAGCACGTGAGCCCGAGAACCTTGCTTAACATAAGCACTCATCTCGACGACGAGGCGCTTACAATCGGATTTGCAAGGAGGTTTGCCACATACAAGAGAGCCTCGCTGCTGTTCCGCGATCTCGACAGGCTTGACTCAATAGTCAATAATCCTCAAAAACCGGTACAGTTTATATTTGCAGGGAAGGCTCACCCTCACGACGGAGGTGGACAGGATCTGATAAAGAGGATATTTGAAGTGTCACAGATGCCGAGGTTTGCAGGAAAGGTCATTTTCCTCGAGAATTACGACATGCAGCTTGCAAAACACCTCGTGCGCGGTGTCGATATCTGGCTTAATACTCCGACGCGTCCGCTTGAGGCATCAGGCACAAGCGGCGAAAAGGCTGTTATGAACGGGACTGTTCATTTCAGCGTGCTCGACGGATGGTGGGTAGAGGGATACCACGCCTTTGCCGGCTGGGCGCTTCCAAAGAAGAGGACATTTGCAAGCCAGGAACTCCAGGATGACATAGATGCAGAGACTATCTACAATATGCTCGAGTATGAGATCGTTCCGGCCTATTATTCAAGAAATGAGAACAATGTCCCCTCGGAGTGGGTCAGGTACATAAAGAACACGATGGTCAAAATTGCACCTGAGTTCACTATGAAGAGAATGATCGATGACTATTTCGGAAATTATTACAACAAACTGGCAGAACGCAATAAATACCTTGTTGCAAACGACTTTGAGAAGGCCAGGGAGCTCTCGGCCTGGAAAGATTCGATGAGGAGGGAATGGGACAACATAGAGGTTCTGAATTACAGTTTCGAGAGGTCAGGTGACAATGTCTACAGGTCAGGACAGGATTATCAGGCAGAGATAGCCCTCAATATAAATGAAATTCCGAAGGAGAATGTTGGCGTCGAATTCGTCATAGCCCACCTTGACAAGCACGGGGAATATGAATTTGTTGACAGCAAGGAGTTTGACCTTGTGAATTCAAGGAAGGGTAAATGTCTCTATAAGGCAAGCCTTGTCCCGGAGAAGGCCGGAAGTTTCTTTTATGGAATAAGGATCTTCCCAAGACATAAGGATCTGCCCCACAAGCAGGACTTCTAC
>JALOMK010000131.1 GCA_025455505.1 Bacteroidales bacterium | reverse complement strand
GCCGAAGAGAAACAGCCCTCCGGTTAATGATATCTGCAGGCTTGCAGGTGACCTTAAGATTGTTGTTGGGGATGAATCTGATTTCGAATGGGCCGAACAGCAAAGATCAAATGTATCAGAAAATTGCAGGCTCTTTCTGCAACCTGAATGGAGCAGGTACGAGAAAATTATCCCATCTGTAGTCGAGTACGTAAAGAAAAACCAGGAGTGGAATATTTCGCTTCAGGCCCATAAATTCATGCATATACCATAATTTTTGAAAAGATTTTTTTTCATATTGCTCGTTCTTCCGGTGCTGTTTACTGATATTTCATGGTCGCAGAAATATCATACCTCCTCCAACAGGGCTCTGAATGCCTATTTAAACGGCAAGCAGCAATATGAGTTTCTTTACTATAGTTCGGCCGAAAAACTGTTGAAAGATGCAATTTCAATCGATAAAAATTTTTATGAAGCTCATTTTCTGCTCGGAGAGATGTTTACAGCCATCCGCCGGTTTTCAGAGTCAGCTACTCATTACCGTCATGCGGTTAAGATAGATTCATTATATAATACTGAGGTATACTACAAACTGGCAAATGCCGAAATGATGGCAGGTGAATATTCAGATGCCCTGATACACTTCAGGCAATACCTTGAATCAGATAAAAATGTCTCTGAAAAGAACAGGCTGGCTGTAGAAAAAAACATAATTAACTGCCAGTTTGCAGCTGAGGCGGTTAAAAACCCCGTTCCCTATAATCCTGTCAATCTGGGCGATTCGGTAAATTCAAATGACGACGAGTACTGGCCATCTATCACAGCCGATGGACAGGTTCTTATGTTTACACGGCAAACCCGCGATAGCAGGGTCCGGAATCATGAGGATTTTTATCTGTCGCGATCCGATGGAAAAAGATGGATGATTGCACAGAATGCCGGCAAGCCATTGAACACAACACAGAACGAGGGAGCACAGTCCCTCTCATCCGATGGAAGGTATATGTATTTTACTGCCTGCGACAGAAGAGGGAACATTGGCAGCTGCGACATTTACTTCTCGGCCTATAATGGCAAAACCTGGTCGCAGCCAACAAACCTTCAGAGACCAGTAAACACACAATACTGGGAATCGCAGCCCTCTGTGACGGCCGACGGGAGGATGCTGTTTTTCTGCAGCAACAGGCCTGGTGGTTTCGGAGGCAAGGACATCTGGTATTCTGTTATCAATTCAGCAGGCAGGTGGAAGGAACCAGTAAACATGGGTCGCATTGTAAACACTGCCGGTGATGAGGTATCCCCATTCATTCATTTCGATGGAAAAACACTTTACTTCTCTACTGACGGAAGGACGGGTATGGGAGGCAGCGATATTTTCATGGCACGAATGAACGAGGACTCCACCTGGTCGGAACCAAAGAACCTTGGCTATCCGATTAACACGGCCAGCGATGAAATGGGCCTCATTATTGAATCGAGCGGCCGTAAGGCGTATTTTTCGACAGTCCGTGACAAGGCTTTTGGAAAGGATATTTTCAGCTTTGACCTGTATGACTCGATACGGCCGGCACCTGTTGCCTATTTAAATGGCAGGGTAGTCAATAAGACAAACGGAGCTCCGGTTCAGGCTGATTATGAACTTATCAATCTGTCAACAAAAAAACTGACAGTGAATGCTTCAACCGACAGCAGAGGCAACTTCCTTGTATGCCTGCCCTCAGGCTATAACTATGGCCTCAATGTCAGCCGGAAAGGGTTCCTCTTCTATTCCGAGAATTTCATGTTCGAGGGTGAGCATTCAGCCAGGGAGCCGTTGAATAAAAAGATTGAACTGACGTCAGTGAAGGTCGGGGAAAAGATGCAATTGTCAAATGTGTTCTATGAATTCGATTCCTGGCAACTAAGGCAGGAATCCCTGATAGAACTCGATCTTCTTGTCAGGATGCTGACAGATAATCCGGGTATTATTATTGAGGTAGGGGGCTATACCGATTCTACAGGGTCTGATGAATACAATCTTACGCTGTCTGAAAAGAGGGCGCTTTCCGTTGTGGATTACCTCCGCTCAAAAGGTATTGACCAGGGGCGGCTTGTTCACAAGGGATACGGAAACTCATCACCGCTTGCAGACAATGAGAATGACGAAGGCAGGCGGCTAAACCGCCGCACCGAGGTGAAGATAATCGGCAGTCAGGATCTTTGAGTCTTATTCCCTGAATAGGGTTCATACTCCTCACCCTTCTGACCCTGTGGTATCGATGTTGATGATTTATCCATTTTTTGCTGAACGGGGCCGTTTTTCCTTCCATATTTCTGGTATAGTCGGAATGCCACAAAGGAAAATACAAAAACCATCAGAAAAATCTCGATTGTATCCATGTCATAAACATTAATTAATGTAAGCCGGCACCGCGCCGGGCGCAGTTCTCAAATATACTGTATTACATTAATTTATGCCAAATCCTTGAGTATTATTAAATATTTCGATATTTTCGTACTCGAATTTTCATGGCTACGCTGTCTATGCTGCTGTGAAATATGCTGAAACTAAAAGGATTGATCATGACATTAATGAATCCGGACGATTCTGTTCTCGACGAACAATCCGGGGGCCCTGAAAATACCTCCGGAACTGAGAGTACTCCTCATGCTGAAAAAGCGAATAGCTCCTTAACTGGAAAAGAACCAGCAGAAAGCGAAGAAGTACATGGATTTGAAGATATTGAGCTGCCACCGGTAGACTATTCAGGCTATTCAAAACAGGAGCTTGCCGAAACACTTTCGCTTCTGATTGATAACAGACCTACTTCCGAGATCCGCGATGATGTTGACAGGATTAAATCGCTTTTTTACAAAAAGGTCAAAGCAGAGTCGGATGAAAGACGCAACAAGTTCCTGGAAGGAGGCGGAAAAATCGAGGATTACAGGGCATGGGTAGACCCCCTTGAAGTCCAGGTTAAAATGATAATCGATAAGTACCGTGCAAGGAAAACTGACTTCAGCAGGGTGCAGGAAGCCGAAAAACAGGACAACCTGAGGCGGAAAAACGAAATAATCGACAGGATAAAGGACCTGGTAAACCGCGAGGAATCAATCAACAGGACATTTCAGGAATTCAGGGCACTGCAGAATGACTGGCATTCCACAGGCGTCGTACCTCAGTCAGCCCTTAAGGACCTCTGGGAGAATTATCACCACTCCGTTGAAATGTTCTATGACTACATCAAGATAAATAAGGAACTCCGTGATCTTGATCTGAAAAAAAATCTTGAGTCAAAGATTCTGTTGTGCGAAAAAACAGAGGAACTCCTGCTTGAGCCGAATGCTGTCACAGCATTCAGGCTTCTCCAGGATTACCATAACCAGTGGCGCGAAATAGGCCCTGTGCCACAGGAGTCGAAAAACGAGATTTGGGACAGGTTTCGCGAGGCAACATCACAGATAAATAAACGACACCACGAATATTTCGAAAACCAAAAAGACGAACAGCGTAAAAACCTCGATGCCAAATTAGCTCTCTGTGAAGAAGTTGAAGCCTTGATTCAATTGGAGATCAAAAACTTCAGGGACTTCGATGAAAAGGCGGAAAAGGTTGTTGCCCTTCAGAAAATGTGGAGGACAATAGGATTTGCACCAAAAAAGCAGAATAACAAGATCTATCAGCGATTCAGGGAAGCCTGCGATGCATTTTTCGAGAAGAAAAGAGCATTCTATGCAGATAACAAAGAGACGCAGGTTGTAAATCTCCAGAAAAAAACAGACCTCTGCGTTCAGGCGGAAGCCCTCCAGGATAGCACTGATTGGAAAACAAGCTCAGATGCCCTTATCAGGCTACAGAAGGAATGGAAGGCAGTGGGACCCGTTCCCCGCAAACAGTCTGAAAAAATCTGGAAAAGGTTTCGCAAGGCATGCGACACCTTCTTTAACAGGAAAGCCCAGCATTTCTCTCAGCAGGATACATCGTTTGAAGACAACCTTAAGGCAAAGCAGGCTATCATTGAGGAACTTGAGAAATTTGAGCCCGGAAACGACGTAAAAGCCGCATTTGAATACCTCAAGAATATTCAGAAAAGATGGACTGATATAGGATTTGTTCCCTTCAATATGAAGGAAGACATTACAAACAGGTACAGGAATGTTCTTAACAGGGAATTTGATAAGCTCAAGATAGGAGAGGAGGACCGTAATATTCTCAAATACAGAAATAAGCTTGACGGACTTAAGACAAACCCGAAGGCATCGCGGAAAGTCAGGAATGAGCGTGAAAAATTCTTTACTAGGATCAAGCAGCTTGAAGGTGATATTGTATTGTGGGAGAACAACATAGGTTTTTTTGCAAAATCCGCGAACGCCGATACAATGATCCGCGAAGTTGAGGAAAAGATAGAGAATGCAAAGAAACTGATAAAGACTCTTGAGGAAAAGGTCAGGATGATAGACCAGTCCGGTCTTGATGACTAGTATTCAAGCAACTGTTAATTAATAAAATTCAGATCACTTTGGCAGAAGTTAAATATGTATTCGTAACTGGAGGGGTAACCTCCTCACTTGGAAAAGGCATTATTTCAGCTTCCCTTGCAAAACTCCTGCAGGCAAGGGGCTATTCTGTTACAATCCAGAAACTTGATCCATATATCAATGTTGATCCCGGTACTCTTAATCCCTATGAGCATGGAGAATGTTACGTTACCCTTGACGGGGCTGAAACGGATCTTGACCTCGGACACTATGAACGATTTCTGAATGTTCCCACAAGCCAGGCAAACAATGTGACAACGGGAAGGATTTACCAGTCTGTTATAAATAAGGAGCGAAAGGGAGACTATCTTGGCAAGACAGTACAGGTGATTCCTCATATAACGGATGAAATTAAAAGACGGATCAAGCTTGTAAGCTCCGGCAACAAGTTTGACATAGTCATTACTGAGATCGGGGGAACGGTAGGGGATATCGAATCATTGCCCTACATTGAATCGGTGCGCCAGCTCAAATGGGAACTTGGTGCACAGAATTGCCTGGTAATCCATCTTACACTTGTTCCCTTTCTCTCAAGTACAGGCGAATCAAAGACTAAACCCACCCAGCACTCAGTTAAGGAACTCCTTGAGACAGGAATTCAGCCTGACATTCTGGTTCTTCGTTCAGACAGGCACCTGAATGATGACTTGAAGCGCAAGGTTGCTCTCTTCTGTAATGTTGAGGAAAATGCGGTCATTGAATCTGTTGACGTTTCAACTATTTATGAAGTGCCGGTCAAGATGCTCGAACAGGGACTGGACAGGACCGTGCTCAGGAAACTATCACTGTCATTCGACGGAGAACCCAGGCTCGATGAATGGAGCGAATTCCTTACAAAACTGAAGAACCCTAAAAACTCAATCAAGGTAGGCCTCGTAGGAAAGTATGTTGAACTGCCTGATGCATATAAATCTATTTCTGAGTCCTTTGTGCACAGCGGAGCAATGAATGAGTGCGAAATAGATATCGAATACATACATTCCGAAGAAATCACTGAGGAAAACGTGATCTCACGTCTCAGCGGTTTCAACGGGATCCTTGTTGCCCCTGGATTCGGATCACGCGGAATTGAGGGCAAGATACTTACAGCTAAATACGCCAGGGAAAACAATATTCCCTTCTTCGGTATCTGCCTGGGCATGCAATGCGCTGTGATTGAGTTTGCAAGAAATATCCTCCATCTTGACGGGGCTCATTCAACCGAGATAAACCATAAAACCAGGTACCCTGTCATCGACCTTATGGAAGAACAGAAGAGCATTATTGACAAGGGAGGTACAATGAGGTTAGGCGGGTATAAATGTGTAATTAATAAGGAATCACGCGCTTTTGAAGCTTATTGCAGGGATGAAATTGTTGAAAGGCACAGGCACAGGTATGAGTTCAATGACAAATTTTACGAAGATTTTAAAAGCAACGGCATGGTGCCAGTTGGAGTCAATCCGGATTCGAACCTTGTCGAAATTATTGAAATTCCGGCTCATAAATGGTTTATCGGCGTCCAGTTCCACCCGGAGTACAGCAGCACTGTACTGAATCCTCATCCTCTTTTTGTAAGCTTCGTCAAAGCATGCATCGGATAAGCCGGGCTGAACAATCCCAATCATATGAAAGCAACTTAAAACATAATTTTTAATGGACAGAAACACTATCACAGGAATTATCCTCATATTTCTGATATTCATTGGTGCAAGCATTTATAACAACAACAGGCTTAAGAAAGGCTTCGATAAGGCCTTCTCCGTTGCTGAGGAGTACTATGCCAAAGGCGAAATTGAGAATGCGCGTGCTGAATATATTAATGCCCTTCGGTTTAAGCCAAACAACCCTGATGCAGTAGCCAGGGTAAATGAACTCAACAGGCAGCTTGGCCTTGGTCCCGAAACTGCAGCCACAGATACTGCCGGCAAACCGGTTATCCCTTCCGATTCCGCATCTAAAGCGCAGCAGCCATCCACGCCAGCCGATTCTAATCTTTATGGTGTTTTCTCCTCTGCCGTCGCAGGAGAAAACGATTTTATAACTCTTGAGAACAACAGGATAGAACTCAAAATTGCCAGACTTGGTGGAAGGATCTATTCGGC
>JALOMK010000002.1 GCA_025455505.1 Bacteroidales bacterium | reverse complement strand
AATAACAGGATCCGCCGCGATATCAGGCTTTTCAGGTTCTATGTAGGCATTCACAGGATGTGACTTCCTTCCAAGGCTGCTGAGGATGGAACCGGAGCGTCTGACTATCTGGGCCGGAGTGATCCCCATCTCTTCATTGTACTTCATTTGTTTCTCCCGCCTCCTGTTCGTCTCATCAATAGTTTCCTTCATGCTCCTTGTAACCACATCCGCATACATAATGACCATACCGTTAAGGTTCCTTGCAGCCCTGCCAGCCACCTGGGTCAGTGATCGGGCAGAGCGGAGAAATCCTTCCTTGTCGGCGTCGAGAATTGCGACAAGTGAAACTTCTGGAAGATCAAGACCCTCCCTTAGCAGGTTGACGCCGACAAGCACGTCAATTATCCCATTTCGGAGGCCTTCCATAATGTCGATCCTCTCAAGGGTGTCTATATCAGAATGGATGTACCCGCATTTTATGTCATAGCGCACCAGGTAGGCAGAAAGTTCCTCTGCCATCCTTTTTGTGATTGTTGTAACGAGAGTCCTCTCACCGACTGCGGACCGCTTCCTGATTTCAGCCATAAGGTCATCAATCTGGTTCAGGCTTGGACGCACTTCAACGGGAGGGTCAAGCAGTCCGGTGGGTCTAATCACCTGGTCGACAAAGACACCTTCGCTTTTTTCAAGTTCGTACTCGGCAGGAGTGGCGCTTACAAATATAGTCTGCCCGGTCAGAGCCTCGAATTCCTCCATCCTCATTGGCCTGTTGTCCAGGGCAGCCGGAAGCCGGAAGCCGTATTCCACAAGAGTCTGCTTCCTTGAATGGTCTCCCCCGTACATCGCCCTTATCTGCGGAACGCTTACGTGGCTCTCATCAATTACTGTAATGAAGCCTTTCGGGAAATAATCAAGGAGACAGAATGGCCTGCTGCCCGGAAGCCTGCCGTCAAAATACCTCGAATAGTTCTCTATACCGCTGCAGTATCCCAGTTCCTTTATCATCTCAAGGTCGTACTGTATCCGCTGTTCAAGCCGTTTGGCTTCCTCATGCCTGCCCGACTCCCTGAAATATGCAGCCTGGCTGACCATGTCGTCCTGGATACTGCTGACAGCCTGGTTGATCCGCTCTCTGGTGGTTACAAAGATATTGGCAGGATATATGATGTATTCGTTCAGAAGATCAAGCCTGGTGCCGTTCAGGGGATCAAAGGTGCTAATCTCCTCTACTATGTCGCCGAAGAATATAACCCTTACTGCTATGTCGGCATAAGCCGGGAAAATATCGACTGTGTCGCCTCTTACCCTGAAGGTTCCATGCCTGAACTCAAGCTCGTTCCTTGAGTAAAGACTGTCGACAAGTTTCCTGAGAAAGAGGGTTCGCCCAGTATTCTGTCCTGTCCTGACATGAACCGTGTTGGAATGGAAGTCGTCAGGATTGCCGATTCCATAGATGCATGAGACTGAGGAGACAACAATAACATCGCTCCTTCCCGAAAGAAGGGCCGAGGTTGCGCTTAGTCTCAGTTTTTCAATTTCATCGTTTATTGACAGGTCCTTTTCAATATAGGTATCAGTAACCGGAAGATAGGCTTCGGGCTGGTAATAGTCGTAATATGAAACGAAATACTCAACCCGGTTTTCGGGGAAAAATTGTTTGAACTCGGAGAAAAGCTGTGCTGCGAGGGTTTTGTTATGGCTCAGGACCAGGACCGGCCTGTTGACCTGCATAATAACATTTGCTATTGTGAATGTTTTGCCTGATCCCGTCACGCCAAGCAGGGTCTGGAAGGGAACATCTGTTTCGAGTCCCCTGACAAGCTGCCTTATTGCTTCAGGCTGGTCGCCTGTAGGCTTGAAATCTGAGATTAGTTTGAAATCCATAACTTCAGCTAATATAAGAAAAGATGGATGATGAAAAAATATCCGGGCTGGCGGGTTCAGATAAAAAAGGCGCCATTGCGGCGCCCCCTGAAATGTAGTTCTGGCTATTTATCCGAGATATCCCTTAAGCAGCCTGCTTCGTGAAGTGTGACGCAGTCTTCGTATTGCTTTTTCCTTTATCTGCCGGACACGCTCACGTGTAAGACCGAATTTCTCTCCTATCTCCTCGAGGGTCATCTCCTGGCATCCAATGCCAAAGAAGAATCTGATTATGTCACGTTCTCTTTCGGTAAGTGTTGCAAGGGCCCTGTATATTTCCTTCGAGAGCGATTCATCCATGAGAAGCTTATCGGCTACAGGAGAATCAGAATTTGTGAGCACATCGAGCAGGCTGTTATCCTCACCTTCAATAAACGGAGCATCCACCGATACATGCCTTCCCGATACTTTAAGTGTATCAGAGACCTTTTCCTTGGGAAGTTCCAGAACATCGGCAAGTTCTTCGGGGGAGGGAGTCCTCTCGTTCTCCTGTTCGAATTTTGAAAAAGCCTTGTTTATTTTGTTAAGAGAACCTACCTGGTTAAGCGGGAGCCTGACAATCCTCGATTGCTCAGCAAGAGCCTGTAGTATCGATTGTCTTATCCACCATACGGCGTATGATATGAATTTGAATCCTCGTGTTTCGTCGAATTTTTCAGCAGCCTTTATCAGGCCGAGGTTACCCTCATTGATAAGATCGGGAAGACTAAGCCCCTGGTTCTGATATTGTTTTGCAACAGATACAACAAAACGCAGGTTTGCCTTGGTTAGTTTCTCGAGAGCAGCCCTGTCGCCCTTCTTTATCCGTTGGGCCAGTTCAACTTCCTCTTCCACTGATATCAACTCTTCCTTACCAATCTCCTGTAAATACTTGTCGAGCGAAGCGCTCTCCCTGTTAGTAATGGATTTGGTAATTTTCAGCTGTCTCATTATGCCTCCCAAAAAATTTTCGCAAAGATAGACCTTTAATACTTAAATAACAAAAATAATATACTATTGTTGTAAAAAGGGGATTTATTTTTAAATCCCCTTATAATCAACAACTTATAAAAACATCATCGCTAGTTGCCGAACTGGAATCTGAACACGCTTCCATCGGACTGGATGAACAATCCTCCAATTGATTCAACTTTATCCTCCTCGCTGTCCGTAATCTGCTTTATCTCAGCAGGGTTCTTTATCTTTTTACCGTTGATTGTAAGAATAATATATCCTCGTTTCATACCGAAATCCCTGAATTTACCGTCATTGATCTCTGTGACTTTCACGCCATGGTCGACTTTCAGCCTGCTCTTCTCGCTCATGCTCAAGGGTTCAAGCTTTGCACCGTAGACGACTTCAATGCCTTCACCTGTCTTGACAATATTGGTTGTACCCGAGGAGTTCTTCAGTACAATCGGAACTGTGGTTTCCTTGCCGTTACGGACATATGTAAGGTTTGCCCTGTCGCCCGGGCGGCGCCTGCTCACCTGTTCCTGGAGTTCTGGCACTGAAGACACGCCCTGTCCGTCGAACTTCACTATGACATCATTCTCCTTCAGTCCGGCATCTTCTGCAGAACCACCTGCTACAATGTTCGTAACGAGAATCCCGCTTACTTCCTTAAGGTCCATTTTTTCGGCATCTTCTGAATTCACATCCCTGATGTTGACTCCGATGAGGGCACGCTGGACCTCTCCAAACTCCCTGAGGTCAGCGACTACCTTCTGAACAATCGATACGGGAACTGCAAAAGAGTTGCCTGCGTATGCTCCGCTTGGAGAGATAATTGCGGTAGTGATGCCGACAAGTTCACCTCTTGTATTTATCAGGGCACCGCCGCTGTTTCCCATGTTGAGGGCTGCATCTGTCTGAATGAACGATTCAATCTTGTAATCGCCCTCAAGCAGGTTAAGGCTTCTTCCCTTGGCGCTAACAATTCCTGCTGTGACGGTGGAAGTAAGGTTGAACGGGTTTCCAACGGCGAGTACCCATTCGCCTAATTTAAGCTGGTCTGAACTTCCATATTTCAGGAAAGGAAGGTTTGTGCTCTTAACCTTGAGAAGGGCTATATCGGTACTTGGATCCTTTCCGACAATTGTCGCCGGAAGAACTCTTTTATCATTGAGGGTCACCTCAACGTTCTCAGCACCGTCAATCACATGATTGTTGGTAATTATGTAGCCGTCAGCACTTATAATAACACCTGATCCATAGCCGCTGACTTCTCTCGGTCTCGAATACCTGTCACCGTAAAACCATTCCATTAGAGGGTTTGAAGGCTGCCCTACCATTGACTTTGTATGGACATGCACAACTGCATGGACAGCCTGTTCTGATATTGCAGTAAAGTCAGGGAACCCGTCCTGCATCTGGAAAGAGGTCATATAGGCCCTGGCGTCTGCAGTCTGCACCGATGAGGAATCCATGGAAATAACTGGATCCGGTTTATCAATGAACCTTGTGTATGCAAACAAAGAGATGGCTCCTCCGGCAATTGCCATCAGCAGGGAAAGTAAAAGATATCTGGGTTTCATATTGCTTAAATTTTAAGTTTTACATTCTTTTTATTGCAGCCTTTTTATATCAGGCATTTTTCATTTTTTACTGCTTCTTAAAAGATTCATATCTTTATAACCTTTTTTTATACATTTTGTTTTACAAAATTCATGCATTTTTGGGCTTTATGGCATAATGGCAGGGATTTTAACTTCACTTTAACAATCTGAGGCTTCAGTTGTTAAAGATTTTTAACTCAGCTGTCAAGTAAATGATGAAATTATAAACTGATAACATATACATACTCAATGAAAGCAGATTTCAAAAAGTACCAGGGTGCAGGTAATGATTTTGTGATTATCGATAACAGGAACGGTATTTTTAATCCCGACAACTCCACATTAATCAACAAACTGTGCGACAGGCGCTTCGGCATTGGCGCCGACGGACTTATCCTCATCGGCAACAGCAGGGAATATGATTATGAGATGAAGTATTTCAACTCCGACGGGTTCGAGGGCACAATGTGCGGTAACGGCGGACGCTGTTCTGCCGATTTCGCAATAAGGACGGGCATTGCCGGCAAGAAGCATATTTTCAAGGCAATCGACGGTCTGCACAGGGCCGCATACGAGGACGGCATAATCAACCTTTCGATGAACGATGTAAAAGATCCTAAGCTTGTAAATGGCAGCTATTTCATTAATACCGGATCGCCGCATTATGTGCTCTTCAGGGAAAAAGTGAGCGACATTGACGTCGAAACCGAAGGAAGGAAATTCAGGTGGGCGGAGGAGTTTGCGCCGGGAGGGACAAATGTCAATTTCGTAGAGCTTGAAAAGGACGGGCTCTTTGTAAGGACTTTTGAAAGGGGCGTTGAGGAGGAAACTCTTTCCTGCGGCACAGGCGTCACTGCCTCTGCCATTGCTGCAGTATTGTCAGGTCACTTTGACACTGGAACAATAAAAGTCAGGACCAAAGGGGGAAACCTGGCAGTGACACTTTCAGTTTCAGGCAAAAACATTCACGACATATGGCTCGCCGGCCCGGCAACCTTCGTGTTTGACGGGACAGTCGAAGCCTAACATTCTGATCCCCTATTGGGAGGGGCTGGGGTGGGTGAGGTAGACGAAAGACGAACGACGAACGTGGCAAAGGCTTGGATGCATAATGGCCGGGAGCTGGCAAGAGCATTATAAATCCTTAAATATGCAGGATATGATGAGAAGACTTAAATTGATTCCAGCCTTGATGATAATTTCATCTGTTGTGCTGGCGCAGCCGGGCAACAGTGAATTGATGAACGCTATCAGGGAAAGCAGCGACAAGTTTGAAAACCTCGGGCACAGGATTGATATTCTCGAGAAAAAAACCGATGACATTATCTGGTACAACAGGGTTGGTGATGTAGCCTATATAGATAAGGTATATATTACAGGTCCTCCTCTGGCAAAAGAGAAAAACCCAACGGGGCAGGGCGCCGGAAATCCAGTGAAGTTCTGGTCCTACGTGTTTATCCCAAGGGATGCCGACCAGTCGAAGAAATACCCTCTGATTGTATTCCCTCATGGCGGCGTGCATGCAAATTTCGATACTTACTATACTCATATAGTCAGGGAACTGGTATCACAGGGCTACATAGTAACAGCGGCGGAATACAGGGGATCGACCGGGTACGGCAGGGACATGTATTCGAAAATAGATTATGGAGGCCTTGAAGTCCAGGATGTTGAGGCCGGCAGAAAATACATGGTCGAAAACTATTCAATAGTCGACGGTGAAAGAACCGGCATAATAGGCTGGAGCCATGGCGGCTATATAGCTCTTTTCAATATATTCGAGTACCCCCAGAATTATAAGGTCGCTTTTACCGGCGTGCCGGTCAGCGACCTGATTGCAAGGATGGGATACAAGAACCAGGAATACAGGGATATATTTGCAGAGCAGCCTCCAATAGGAAAACCTGCCGACCAGGATGTTGCCGAATACAGGAAAAGATCCCCTGCATGGCAGACACATAAATACCAGAATACTCCGCTCCTGATACATACAAATACAAACGATGAGGATGTTAACGTGCTGGAAGTGGAACACCTGATAAAATCCCTGAAGGCTGACGGAAAAAAGAATTTCGAGTACGAAATATTCAAGGAAATGCCTGGCGGCCATTCATTCGACAGGATGGATTACATGCAGGCAAAGGAGATAAGACTTAAAATTTATAACCACCTCAATAAATACCTTTCGCCTCCAAAACCATTCCGGAATATAAAAGAACTGCAGAAAGCGGGCTACGGATACTATTAAAGGCATAAGGGCCTAAGGGTGTAAGGGTGTGCGGTGTGCGGTTATAAGGCTATTTTTTTACATTATTATACAGTTATCTGGCAATGGCAGGGAATGAATAAGGAAAGACTATACGGGAAGACACTGAATGAGCTTATTGCAGTGTCACGCAGAGCGGGATTGCCTGGCTTCTCTGCCAGGCAGATGGCTGACTGGCTTTACAGGAAGGAAATTTCGTCGGTGGAAGAGATGACAAACCTTCCGAAAAAAGCAAGGGAATTCCTTTCAGCTGAATATGAAACCGGCCTCTACCCTCCCGAAAGTTCATCGGAGAGCAGCGACGGCACAAAAAAATACCTGTTCAGAGTGCTTAACAACAGGTTCATCGAAACTGCCTATATTCCCGATGCCGACAGGGCTACAATATGCGTCTCGTCACAGTCAGGATGCAAAATGGGCTGCACCTTCTGCATGACAGGGAAACAGGGCTTCCAGGGAAACCTGTCAGCAAATGAGATACTGAACCAGTTCAGAAGCCTGCCTGAATTCAAGTCTCTTACAAACATTGTCTACATGGGAATGGGGGAACCTCTCGACAACCTCACGGAGGTCATGAAATCGCTCGAGATACTCACTTCCGAATGGGGCTACGGCTGGAGCCCTACAAGAATCACAGTGAGCACTGTCGGATTGACAAACCCGATAAAGGAATTTCTCTCCGGCAGCAAATGCCATCTGGCTGTCAGCCTTCATTCTCCATTTGACGAAGAACGCAGGAAACTGATGCCCGTCCAGAAATCAAACACTGTGAAGGAGGTCCTTGAGATTATAAGGAATTTCGATTTCAACAGCCAGAGAAGGGTCTCCTTCGAGTACATCCTTTTCAGGGGTCTCAATGACGGCCCTAAACATGTCAGGGAACTCGCCAGAATACTTAACGGGATTAAATGCAGAATAAACCTTATCAGGTTCCACCCCATCCCCGGCTCTGATTTCATTAGTCCCGACGAAAAAACAATTTCAGCCTTCAGGGATGCGCTGAATGCCAAAGGCATTCTTACAACTATCAGGGCAAGCAGGGGTGTGGATATACAGGCCGCCTGCGGTCTTCTCTCCACATTAGAACAGAATAAATGAAATCACTCTGCTTCCTGACAAGGACTCTTTTCGTTGTTGCCCTGAGCACTGCCGCCGCATCCGCCCAGCAAAACAGCATTAATAAATTACTGAACGACAGCTCTATGCTGAACGGATCAATTTCATTCTGTGCAATAAATGCGGTAAGCGGGGAAGTATTATTTGAGTCAGGATCTGCAAAAAGCCTTATTCCGGCGTCTATACTGAAACTTGTCACAACTGCAGCCGCTCTCGAGCTGCTTGGCCCCGACTACAGGTTCAGGACTTCAATAGGATATTCCGGCAGGCTCACAAGGAATAGCGGAAGACTCACGGGCGACATTGTAATAAGCGGAGGAGGAGACCCTGCTTTTGCATCAAAGCGTTTCCAGGATCATTATGGAGATATCAAAACAAACTGGGCCGATGCAATTATGAATGCCGGCATAAGGAAGGTTGAAGGCAGGGTAATTACAGATGACTCGCATTTCGATTTCCTGCCCGTCCCGGCCAAGTGGCTCTGGGAAGATGCCGGAAATTACTATGGTGCAGGCGCCTACGGCTTGTCGGTTTTCGACAATACCTATGATATATATCTTAAGCGCTCGACTGCCGGCAGTTCACTTGAGATAGCCTACATAGACCCCCCTGAATGCAGGAGTGAGTTCTCAAACTGGCTTGTTGCCGCCGGCACCGCCGACGAAGGCTATGTGTTCGCGGCTCCTTACAGCACCAACGGCTGGCTTGCAGGAACTGTTCCCGAGAACCTCGACGATTTTTCCCTTAAGGCATCAATTTCAGATCCTCCCAGGCTTTTTGCAACGATGATTGAGGAAACTCTCAGGGAAAAAGGTATCAGCATAGAGTCAGAGGCCTCTACCTCAAGACTTGAATTGTCACCTGTAAGCGGGCCTCTTACTCCAGTCGCGGAAATCCTGTCTCCTCCCCTCTCAAAGCTTGCAGAGGCCCTGAATCATGAAAGCATTAACCTTTATGCCGAGCATTTCCTCAAGGAGCTCGGGAAGAAATTCAGGGGTAAGGGTTCAACAGAGGCTGGAATTGATGTGATATATGAGTTTCTCAGGAATTCAGGAATAAGCATAAAAGGCATGTTCATTGAAGACGGAAGCGGTCTCTCACCCATGAATTCAGTAAATGCAGCCGCTATGACAAGGCTGCTAGTGTATATGAAAAACAGTTCCGGGAATTTCGCTGAATTCTATAATTCGCTCCCCGAAGCAGGAAAAGAGGGAACTCTCAGGAATTACTTCCGCGACCCTGTATTCGAATCGCGGCTTTTCGCAAAAAGCGGATCCATGACAAGGGTCAGGAGCTACAGTGGCTATCTTCAAACACTCAAAGGCAATACGATTGCATTCACTATTATAGTCAATAACTATTCCGGGCCATCCCGCACACTGATTGTAGCCATTGAAAACATACTGAAAGATTTATTATCGTATTGACAAGCTTATCCGCCACCGCCTGAACATTTCCTTATATTTGCCGGCGCAACAAACTTTTATTCGTAAATGAACAATAGAGTCGCCGCAAGAGTCTGCACTGAATATGATCCCGCAGTAATACAAAAACTTGTCAGTGAGATTTACAGTGTCACTGGCGGTCCGGACGTTAAAGGCAGGACAGTTCTCGTAAAGCCCAATATACTCACCGACGACGACCCTGTCAGGTGCATAAGCACACATCCCGCTGTTGTTGAAGCAGTAATCCGTTTTCTCCAGGAAAAGGGTGCCTCGGTGCTTGTCGGAGATTCCCCTGCTGTACACCTTAACAGGTTCAGGGCCGAAAAATCAGGAATAGCTGCAGTCTGCAGGTCCACTGGCGCAGAATGGGTTGACTTCACTGAAAATCCTGTGGAAATAAAGATCAAACGAAGGAAACTCAGAATAGCAGCTGCCGCTCTGAAAGCAGACCTGATAATATCGCTCCCGAAGTTCAAGAATCATGAACTTATGTATTTCACAGGGGCAATTAAGAACACTCTCGGCCTGGTTCCCGGGTTCGGAAAGGCAAGGCAACATGCAATTTACCATGACAGGGAGAGTTTCGGGGATTTTCTTGTGGGATTGAACGAGGCGATAACACCGCACTACTTTTTAATTGACGGGATAATGGGCATGGAAGGACCAGGTCCCGGAAACGGTTACCCTGTGAAAGTCGGACTTCTGATCGGCTCAACAAATCCTCTTGCACTCGACATTGTAGCCAGCAATGCGGCAGGCTATGAAACAATGGCAATACCCACAAACAAAATCGCTCTCGAACGAAAAAAATGGCTTGCCGGCGAAGATGACATCGTTTACGACGGACCTGACAGAGCTTCAATCCTGGTGAAAAACTTCAGAAAAATACCGGTTTCAGGGATAAAAAACATAGCCCTCCAGTTCGTTCTCAAGAGGGTGAAACCTCTCAGGAAGATTGAAAAGAGGCCAGTATTCCTGCATGATAAATGCACAGGTTGCCAGAAGTGCGTCAGGATATGCCCTGTGGAGGCAATAAAACCCCGTCAAGACAACAAGAAACACATCGTACTCACCGACAGTAAATGCATAAGGTGCTACTGCTGCAGCGAGGTATGCAGTGATGATGCAATCGTGATCAGGAGGAAACTCTTCGGAGTGTAAGTATTATACTTTCAGAAACCGAAGATGTCGATAAGGTAAATAAGCGAAGCTATTGCAGCGCTGCCCATCTGCAGTTCACGGGGGTTAACCTTTTCGAATGTATCGTTGGATGAATGATGATATTCAAAGTACCTCTGCACATCAGGCATATAGCCGATCTGCAATGCTCCAAGGGCTTTGAGGGGTGCGATATCCGATCCTCCGCCACCTCTCTCAAAATCCCTGATATTGTAGGGCTCAAACCATTTTGACAGCGACTGCAGGTTCTTCAGCCGTTCACCTTCGGCATCGAATCCAAAGCCGCGGGGACTCATTACCCCTCTGTCCGACTCAAGAGCCGCATAGTGCAGCTCCCCCTTCAGGGCAGCCTGATCTGCATATACTCTTCCGCCGGTGCCGGATATCTCCTCATTCATGAACATCACAACCCTGACAGTTCTTCTGGGCCTTATCCCCAATGTTTTGAAAAGCCGGATTGTCTCTATTGCCTGTACACATCCGCCTGCATCATCATGGGCCCCTTCAGTTATGTCCCAGGAGTCAAGATGAGCTCCCACAGTGATTATCTCTCCGGCTTTTTCATATCCCCTGAGCTCAGCGACAACATTGTAAGAGAAAGCATCAGGAAGGTTACTGCAGGTTGATATAAGTGTCATTTCTACATTTATATTTTCTCTTATGCGCCTGCTCAGAAGTTCGGCACCAAGCGGAGATACAGCAACGGCAGGTATTTTTTTAACACCTTCACCGAATCTTGTAACACCTGTATGAGGAAAATCGTGGTTGAACTGTGTTGCTGAGCGGACAACAGCAGCTGCTGCACCAAGCCTGGAAGCCTCCGATGGTCCAGAAATTCTCTGGTCAACTGCTCCTCCGTAACCTGAAAATGTATTTATCAATGTATTATCTACAGGCCTGCTGAAGAAGACGATTTTGCCCCTGACTGCATTTTCACCGAGTGATCTGAGCTGTTCTATTGATTTTACTTCTATCACTTCGGCCCTGATACCATTTTCAGGCGTTCCTTCAGAAAGGCCAAGCGCCGAAATGTTAAGCCGTTCCCGACCTGAATTGCCTGAATTTATTTCACAGAACTCCCTTCCACGTTTCCATGAAGGCACAGGCACTCTCTGAAGCTGAACATTATCTGCTCCCGCACTGACAAGGGCCTTAAACGTATACATCACTGCTTTTTCTGCCTGTTCTGACCCTGGTATCCTTCCCTTTGTCTCTTTGCACAGGTATCTAAGGTGGCTGTATGCACTGGTATCTGTCAGGGCATTTTCAAAAATACTCCTGAGCACTTTTTCAGGATCCTGCCCCCCGGATTCTGCAGCAAAGGCAGCAATTAAAGTAAAAAAAAGTATTCTGTACACCAGGGAATCAGTTAGACATCGATCCTTGCATACTTTGCATGGGTTTCAATGAATTCCCTGCGCGGTGGAACCTCGTCGCCCATAAGCATTGAGAAAATATGGTCGGCTTCCGCCGCACTTTCTATTGTAACCTGCCGCAGGGTGCGTGTTTCAGGATCCATTGTCGTTGACCACAACTGCTCAGCATTCATTTCTCCGAGACCCTTGTATCTCTGTATGTTAACCGCAGACTCTTTTCCCTGTCCCATCTCCTGGATAGCTGCTTCCCTTTCCTCCTCTGTCCAGCAGTACTTCTCTTGCTTACCCTTCCTTACGAGGTAGAGTGGCGGAGTGGCAATATAGATGTTTCCTCCCTTGATAAGGTCTATCATATACCTGAAGAAGAAGGTCATTATCAATGTAGTGATGTGAGAACCGTCAACATCGGCATCGGTCATTATTATTATCTTATGGTACCTCAGCCCGCTTACGTTCAATGCTTTTGTATCATCATCGGTACCGATTGTGACTCCGAGTGCGGTAAATATGTTTTTTATTTCCTCGCTCTCGTAGATCCTGTGCTGCATCGCCTTTTCAACGTTGAGGATTTTTCCCCTGAGCGGGAGTATTGCCTGGAATCGCCTGTCGCGGCCCTGTTTGGCAGTACCTCCTGCCGAATCTCCCTCAACGAGGTAAATTTCGCATTTCGAAGGATCCCTGTCTGCGCAGTCGGCAAGTTTGCCCGGAAGCCCGGACCCGGAGAGGACGTTTTTCCTCTGAACAAGCTCCCTTGCCTTCCTGGCGGCATGTCGAGCGGTAGCCGCAAGAATGACCTTCTGTACTATTATTCGTGCATCCTTGGGGTTCTCCTCGAGATAATTGGTAAGCATCGTGCTCACTGCCTGGTCGACGGCTCCCATGACTTCGGAGTTGCCGAGTTTTGTTTTTGTCTGGCCCTCGAACTGGGGTTCACCCACTTTAACCGAGATCACTGCAGTCAGTCCCTCCCTGAAATCATCACCGTTAATATCAAACTTCAGTTTTGATGTTGCGCCGGAATCTTCTGCATATTTTTTCAGTGTGCGCGTGAGGCCTCTCCTGAATCCTGCCAGGTGTGTTCCTCCCTCTATTGTATTAATATTATTAACATAGGAATGGACATTCTCTGAGAATGAGCTGTTATACTGCAGGGAGATCTCAACAGGATAATCCGTCTTGTCGTATGATATGTGAATCGGGCGATCGATTATTCTTTCCCTGTTTGCATCAAGATATTCAACAAACTCCTTGAGGCCCAGTTCCGAAAAGAATTCCTCGTACCTTGGTGTTCCGCCGTTACCATCATCGAGAAGCTCCCTCATATCCTTGATTGTGAGAAGTATGCCTTTATTGAGGAAGGCAAGTTCTCTCAGTCTTGCTGCGAGTATTTCAAAATTATATTCGGTTGTCTGGAAGATAGTATCATCAGGAAGAAAGGTTACAGTGGTCCCTGAAGAGGAAGATTCACCTATCACTTCAACCGGGGTAACGGGCTTGCCTCTTTCATATTCCTGTTTGAAGACCTTGCCTTCGCGCATCACAACAGCTTTCAGATGCACCGACAACGCATTAACGCATGAAACACCGACACCATGTAGACCGCCAGACACCTTGTAGGAGTCCTTGTCAAATTTTCCCCCGGCATGAAGCACAGTCATTACAACCTCAAGGGCAGATTTCTGTTCCTTTTCGTGCAGGCCGGTAGGAATACCTCTCCCGTCATCGGTCACTGTTACGGAACCGTTTTCGTTTATTATTACGTCAATTCTCCTGCAGTACCCGGCAAGAGCTTCATCTATGGAGTTGTCAATTACTTCATAAACAAGGTGATGAAGACCTTTAACGCCTATATCACCAATATACATTGCCGGCCTTTTCCTTACTGCTTCCAGCCCCTCCAGAACCTGGATATTCTCCGCTGAGTACTCAATGCTGTCCTGCAGTCTCTTTTCCAAATCACTCATCACTTTTAGCTTCTGTTTTTATCAATTAAACATATAAGGGCCAGTCTCTTGAACCGGCCTGTGAATTCATATTCCAAATTATTGATTCATTGGATTTTATAACACAGCGCAAATATAGTAATTTTGCGCGGTTTTTCACGCCCGGAAGGGCATAAATAATGCACATTTTCAACCAAGAAATCAACAGTTCCCGGGAGCGGGAGAATCAAAGGCTGTAAGTGAGTCCGAGCATGAACTGGAACCTGTGTGTAGGGTAGAAAGCCCATTCCTCGTAACCCTTCAGCGCTATATTGTTAAGCCTGGTCCAGAACGACAGTATTTTCGAATACCTGTATTCTGCAGAAAGGTTTAGATTGAAGTGGGCAGGAAGTTCAAATGTCGACTCCGGATAACCTGCCAGGCTGCTTGCATAATCAGCATTAATCATCGCTGTTCGGCTGCCGGTTGCAGTGAGTGCGGCTCCTGCAATTATCTTGCTCCTGAGGTCATAGCGAAGTTCAAAGCGGGCATCCCAGTCAGGTTTGTACGAAGCGATAACTCCGGAAGCAGAGTAGTTATAGTAGTTCGCATTCCAGGCATATGTAAGCTTGTCGCTGAACCTGCCGCTCATCTCTCCATGAATATTTAGAAGGTCAACGTCTGCAGCATCAACTGAAAAATAATTCCCCATCGCGGGCTTCAGAGGATCGGTATTGTACAGGTTTGTATAGAAAAGCATTTCCGAGATCATTGAATATGAAACCGAAGCAAGGTACCTGCCTTCGAGCCCGGTATTCCCCTTAATTCCTGCTGTCAGTACAAGCTCATGGTCTGTATCAGGCAATGTAAAAAGGATCCCGTCTGCCATCAGCTGGGGGTACTGGCTGCTTGCCAGGAAAGGATTCTCCCTGATTATCTTCAGGGGTTCATTCCTTTCAAGCTTACCTGTCATTGAAGCATAGAATGACGCGTATGACGGAACAATGCTGAATCCGAAGTTCACGTCAGGATAGAGGTGAAAGGAAGATCTCCTGTCAATTAACGCCTGGAGTCCTAATTTGAAATTCCATATTGGAGTGCTTTTCCTTATAAAGGGGCTGAGGGAGAAGATGAAATCTGTTGAAGTGCTCAGTGAATCTGAATTCTTGTAGAATTCGAGGTCCATTGAGGATCCCACATAGAAGCCCTTGAAGGGTTTGGCCATCATTCCTTCAATTCCATAATTATGCTGAGCCATATCTGCAATGTGGTAGAAATAGTTGTAATAAGCAGAAAAATCATAGGCAAAGCCGAGCGAATCGATGGCTGAAGACCTATAGGCAGCCTTTGCGCCAATGTTATTGTATCGCATCCTGATATCCTCTTTGCCAGGATCATAAGCAATGGCTGCAGCAGGATTATATCCGTAAGCATGCCTCACTGTCTGCAAAAAATCGGCAGAGCCTTCGAAGACGCTCCTGCGGAAAAACTTCCGGCCCGAGAGTGAGGCTTCATTATCCATCATCCCGGCATAAATTTCTTTCGAATTTGCAAGGTCGATGTTGCTGCTCGAGGAGAAGTGCCTGCCGTAGAAACCGAGGGAACCCTTTTTTGAGCGTTCGTTTGAGATGCTGATCTCAGCCAGCGGGGCGGCATAGTTTCCCATACCAAGATTCACGTAGCTTTTATACAGTTTTGGAAGCGGATCCGGCAGCAGGGAGGCTGCCTTTATCGGACTCACGGTATAAGCCGGCAGGAAAGGCTCGCTAGACACCTCGTAGCTGAACTGAGGTTTTATCCTGACTGTGTCTTTCATGTCGGGCAGGAAACTCCTCTTTTTTGCCGAATTAAGAGTCGGCTTATAGGGATTGAAGAGTGTTATCTCCCTGTTAAGTGCTCCTTCCTGTCCTTTTTCCTGGGCTGACAGAGGCATCACTGCAATTAATGAGACCGCTGCTGTTATTATATGTCGTACTGTCATCTTTTCTGTATTTCGTGTTCCGCTCATTCCGGTTTTGATAATGAATATTTTACTGCTGCCCGGTACCCTGGTCGAGCATCGAAAGTTTCTCCCTTACTTCATCCAGAATTCCGTCGTCATCAACAGTGTAGTATTCCTTAAGGCTCTGAAGCGTTGCCCGTGCCTGGAGAGTGTCTCCCTTTTTGATACTGATGTCTGCGAGAAGCAGGAAGACTCTTGCCATCCAGTACTGGTGCGGTGTGTTCATGTCAATGAATTCGGCTATCACTTTTTCGGCTTCAGCCACCTGTCCGTTTCTATTCAGAAGCTCAGCCACCCTGAATTTTGATTCAGCTCCTTCAATTGTAGTTACTTCGCGGGCCACTTTCCGGAACTCGGGCAGTGCCTCGCTGAAATTGTTCAGCGAATAATGAGCCTTTGCGCTGAGGAAGGTAGAGAGCCTTGAAACTTCTTCCGGGACATTCTTCATACCGGCTATTTTCCGGGACGCTGAAATTGTCTTTTCTGCGTCGCCAAGCTGGTATGCCGAGCTCAGTTCTCCCCTTGCTGCAGCCAGGCGAGCCTGTTCATCGGCAGCAACTCTGCCAAGTCGTTCATAGAAGAGCAGCGAGTTTGTGTAATCCTCCTTATCGTAATAAATGTTGGCAGCTGCTTCAAGAGCCTGGTCAATGAACTGGTTATTCGGGATGTCACATACTTCAAGATAAAGTTCGAGCGCCTCGTCCTTCTGGCCTGACTGCCTGTAACACTCTGCCAGGTAAAAAGTTGCATTGCTGCGTGAGCTTCCGTTAGGGAATTCGTCCCTGTAGCTCTTAAGAACAGCTGCAGCTTTGTCGTATTTTGCACTCATATAGAGGCTCTCGCCCGAGGCAAACAGTAGTGAGTCTTTCTCCGCCATGTTAACATCGCCATACCCGTCGAGTGTTTTCACATAGGCAAAATACTTTTCGACCTCATTCATCTCAACATATGTGTTCCTCATCCCTGTAAGAGCGCTTCGCGCCTCAGTAGTTGACTTGTAGTTCTCAATAACTTTCCTGTATTGTGCAAGAGCCTTTTCGTTTTCGCCCGAATTGAAATAAAGAAGACCCAGCTGAAGCATAGCCTTTGGAACATACTGGCTGTTCGGGTAATCTGATATTATTGCGTTGAAATCAGACTCCCCTCTTTTCAGGTCATTTATTGTAACGTAGGCCCGACCCCTTTCATATATTGCGTCGGGAACATATGTTGATGAAGGATAATCCCTTGTAAGTGAAGTCATAACATCAATTTTTCCCTTCTCATTACCGGTAAGACCCAGGGAAAAACCTTTCTGGTAGGTTGCATAATCTGAGTCGAGCCCCTTGAGCTCAACTACCTTATCGTAATAGCTGATTGCTGATTTATAGTCTGTCGACATAAAATAGCAATCGGCTATCCTGTTTTTCGTATCAGCAAGAACTTCAGGGCGCACGCTTTTACCGGCCGAAGCCTCGAAGGTCCTGAAATGATTCAGGGCAGCAGGGTATTGCTGCTGATTGTAGAGTGTATAGCCAAGGTTATATCGCACAAGGGTGTATTCGGTGAGAGATGCTATTCCGGGCAAGCCCAGGAACAATTCGTAATCGGCCCTGGCAAGTTCGTGTCTGCCAAGCCTGTAGTACGATTCACCTCTCCAGTATACTGACCTTGCCCTTATTTCGCGGTTATACTTCCCGTAGCGGAGCGACTTTTCGAACATGTCAACTGCGGCCTCTGTCTCAACGTTCTTGTAGAGTTCCAGCCCCCTGTAGAAGGCGACTCTCTGGTAGGCCTCCTCAAGGCGGCTGTCCTTTTTCTGTATCTTATCAAGTGATGCGAGGGCTGCCTTATAGTTCCTGAGCTGCATGTATGTTGCAACAAGGTAGTCGTAGGCATCCTGCACTCTTTCAGAGCCCGGATACTGTTCAATATACTCCTCGAAGGCGGCTATCGCTTCACCGAAGGGCGAATAGCCCGTTTCATAAGTCAGCTTGGCAAAGTTGAAAAGAGATTCTTCCTTTATATTCCTGTCGAAGTTCATTTTGGAAGCCTCCCCGAAGGCAAACTGGGCGCGTTTCTTGTCGCCTTTCTGAATGTAGCAGTCGCCAAGAAGGTTCCATATATTCTGGCTGAGGAGGTCATTTTTTGCACCTATCTCCAGGAGAAGCTTTGTTGCCTTGTCGGTATCGCCTGTCTTGTAATAGCAATATGCCAGCTCATATTTGTCTTCCCTTCCGCTTGCCTTTGCCCCGGCAGCGTACTTTTCAAGGTAGGGGATCGCCTCCCTGTAGTTGCCTTTCTTGTAGTGAGCATCGCCTATAAACCTGTACAGTTCAGTTTCCCTCTCCCTGCCTGCCGATTCAATGAGCCCGGGGGCCATTTCGAGTATCTTGTCATAATCCTGCCTGATGTAGAGTATCTGTACTATGTAAAAAGGAACTACGCCTCCGAAGGTCTCGTCATCCTTGAGGCGCATGAATCCATCCATCGCCGTCTCATACATCTTCTGCTCATAGGCGATATGCGAAAAATAGTAAGTTGCGGGCGCGGTGTACTCCGTATCCACATCCTTTATTTCTGAGAACATCAGCAGGGCCCTGCTCTTCTCACCTGCCATATAATGTGAATACCCCAGTTTAAAGAAATAAGCAGCCAGTTGATCCTCATCGAGATACTGCCTGTTAACTGATTCATAATAAGTTATTGATTTTCTGTAACTCTTGTTCTGGTAGAAATAGTCGCCAAGAGACAGTCTTGCCTCATTGATAAAAGGGCTTTCAGGATTGTTTGCGATAAATTTCAGCATCTTGTATTCGCCGTCCCCGTTGAAAAGTTTCAGGGAAGCCATGGCACTGTAATACTCAGCCTGGGCAAGCTGCAGCGGTTGTGACCTGTCAGTGCCTTTCAGATATGAATCAAAAAGCCGTATGGATGCAGGATATTTCTCCTTCCTGTAGAGTTCCAGGCCCCTGTTGAATTCCGGAGAAATATCCTTTGTGAGATAAGGAAGCTGCGGATATACCTGCAGGTTCAGCAATATGACTGACAATAATATCAGGAATTTTCGTTTTCTGTTCATAACTGATTTTTTTCGGCTCCACCCTGTCGGCAATATTTTCACGGACACCTCGCCACGACATCCATAAATCATTAATTACAAGCCATATACAACATATATACCCGATGCGGAATTACACGTAAAATTACAACTATAAAACGCCCTCATCCGGGCTTTATTACTGATTTTATTAACATCCAAATGTTAATTATCAATTCTTTGTTTAATTTGCGTGAGAATGAATGCGCCGCTACGGCGAGAGTCTGAATACCAGTACTTCACATTAAACCAGGCAGATCCAGATGAGCAGCAGCCAGGCCCTTGACGTGATAATAGATCTTACCGGATGCAATATCTGGCAGCAGGATCACCTCGTTCTTACAAACGTCAACCTCACAGTCAGCAAGGGTGAGTTTGTATACCTTGTAGGCCGGGTTGGAAGCGGCAAATCAAGTCTTATAAAGACACTTACAGCCCAGATCCCGATGAGAGAGGGCAGCGCTGTTGTTGCAGGCTATAATCTATCCAAACTGCGCGAGAAAGAAATTCCATTCCTCAGGAGAAAAACCGGCATAGTTTTCCAGGATTTTCAGCTTCTGATCGACAGGTCAGTGAATGAGAACCTTGAATTCGTGCTGCGGGCCACCGGCTGGAATGACAGGACCGAAATCGAGGCACGGATCGGACAGGTCCTTGAGAAAGTCGGCCTGACACTTAAGGGATACAAGATGCCTCACCAGCTCTCCGGCGGTGAACAGCAGAGGGTTGTTATTGCAAGGGCTCTCCTGAACGACCCTGACATCATAATAGCTGACGAACCTACAGGCAACCTCGACCCGGATACCTCAGAGGGAATAATAAAGCTGCTGATGGAGATCAGCAGGACAGGAAGAGCTGTAATAGTGGCCACCCATAACTACACCATGCTCAAAAAATTTGCTGCCCGCACTATCAAATGCGAAGATGGAAAACTATACGAGGTAAAGGATGAAATTGAAATGGAGCTGCTGCAATAATAAAGGCTTAAAGGCGTAAAGGCGTAGAGGCGTAACGGCAGGGAGCAGGGAGCACGGAGCACGGAGCACGGAGCAGGGAGCACGGAGCGGAGACCCAGCCTGACTTGCAGGACTTGAAGGACTAGAATGACTTGCAGGACCGCAGGACCGCA
>JALOMK010000130.1 GCA_025455505.1 Bacteroidales bacterium | reverse complement strand
ATAAGGGTCCCGGATGAACTTGCCGAATATGTTATAATACATGAGCTGTGCCATCTTAAACACCATAACCACGGACAGGGATATTACAGGCTGCTCTCTGAAGTCTACCCCGGCTACATGGAAGCCCGCAAAAAACTCAGATCCTATATCCCCTGACAACCCCGACCTGCATGACCTTCATGACCTGCATGACCTGCCATCCTTCTCCGCCAGCCGGCGGATACGGATGGTAAAACAAGACCGCAGGACTGCAAGACCGCAAGACCGCAAGACCCCAAGACTGCAAGACTGTAAGACTATGTTAAGCTATATTGGTATAGACGGCCTGAACGTCGTCGTCGTCCTCTATCTTGTCGATGAGCTTCTCTATATCGGCAAGCTGTTCCTCGGTGACTTCCACCTGGTTCAGTGCAATACGTTTGAGGGAGGCTTTTTTCACCGAAAGTCCCAGGGACTCAATTGCTGATCCCAGTGCCCCGAAATTCGTGTAATCGCCATATACAAAGATTGTATCCTCGACCTTCTCGATCTCTTCAAGACCCGATTCAATGAGTTCCAGTTCAATATCATCTATGCCCTTGTCATCAGGGGGATCCAGTTCGAAAACGGCTTTCCGCGAAAACATGAATTCCAGAGACCCGGTAGGCACCGTGCCGCCTCCATACTTGTTGAAGTACGATTTGATGTTTGCAACAGTTCTTGTATTGTTGTCAGTGGCGCATTCGACAAACACTAGTACCCCGTGAGGACCTTTGCCTTCATAAGTAATCTCGGCAAAATTCTCAGAATCCTTGCCCGATGCCCTTTTGATTGCCGCCTCTATATTGTCCTTTGGCATATTCTGTGCCTTGGCATTGAGTATTGCGGTCCTGAGTTTGGCATTCAGTTCCGGGTCGCTTCCCCCCTCCTTTGCGGCTATTGTTATGTTCTTTGCGAGTTTCGGGAACAACTTCGACATCTTGTCCCATCTTTTCTCCTTCGACGCCCTGCGGTATTCAAACGCTCGTCCCATAGTTTTGCTTTAAGTCAGTTAGACCTTATTCTTTAATGGTGCAAAAATAATATCTCTTTTCAGATTTCATATTCCTGTCCCTTCGCGGGTATCTCAACCCTGCCAAAGCCGTTTTCGTTAAGCGAGGCCATGTATTTTTTCTGGGTCTCATATTCGCCATGAACAAGGAAGAGCTTCTGAACCGCGGCTTTATCCTGGCAGGCGAGGAAATCGATCATCTCCCTGTAATCTGCATGGCCGCTGAAGGAATCTATCTTCCTTACATCGGCCTTCACCTCGTGCACAACCCCGTGTATCGACACCTCCCTGTCGCCCCTGAGGATCCGTGCCCCGAGGGTTGAAGGAGCGCAGTATCCAACTGCAAGAACTGTATTCTTCGGGTCTGAGATATTGTTTGCAAGGTGGTGCTTTACACGACCTGCCTCCATCATGCCCGAAGCTGATATTATAACGCAGGGTTTCTTGTGATCGTTAAGTTTCTTTGAATCCTCTGCCCTTGTAATATAGAAGAGGCTTGAAAAGCCGAAGGGATCCGGGTCCCTGTGCAGCACTTCAAGGAAACTCTCATTGTAGCATTCGGGATGGGCCCTGAAAACAGCTGTTGCGTTTACAGCGAGCGGACTGTCGACGAAGATGTCGAGCCTCGGCAGTTTCTTCTCATTATAGAAATTGTTCAGCGTGTAAACTACCTCCTGGGTACGCCCCACGCTGAAAGCCGGGATTATGAGCTTCCCGCCCTTGTTCACACAGGTATTTACAACAACATCGAGGAGTTCCTGTTCAGTTGCCTCTGCGCCGGAATGCAGCCTGTCGCCGTATGTAGACTCGGTAAGCAAAACATCGGCCTGCGGGAACGGAACAGGCGGGGCAAGAATGCGGTTGAAGGGCCTGCCAATGTCACCTGTATATGCCACCTTTTTGAGACCGTCCTTTTCTTTAATCTCCAGGTTGGCTACGGCACTTCCCAGCATGTGCCCGGTACCGGTGAACTTAACCTTAATATTGTCATCGATCCTGAACTTCATGTTGGCGGGGATCCCGATGAAGAGCGACATGCAGCCGGTGGCGTCCTCCTTTGTATACAGAGGCGTAACAAGCGGCAGTCCCTTTTTTGTCCTTCTCTTGTTGAAAGTGCGGGTATCGTTCTCCTGTATGTATGCCGAGTCGGAGAGCATTATGGCGCAGAGGTCGCGCGTGGCATTTGTGCAGATGACTGAGCCCCTGAATCCCAGTTTGTACATGTAGGGTATTAGCCCGGAATGGTCGATATGCGCGTGAGTGAGGATAATATGGTCGACAAGCGAGGGATCGAACATAAGGTCGCGGTTCATGCCGTCGGTCTCCAGTCCCTTTCCCTGGAACATGCCGCAATCGAGCAGCAGCCTCTTCCCCGAGTCAGTAGTAATGAGGTGCTTGCTGCCTGTAACCTCCCTTGCAGCCCCAATGAATTTTATTCGCATTTTCTGAAAATTTGAGCCACTAAGATAATAAAAAAGACTGCCATCCTTCGCCAAGGCTACGGATGATAAAACAAGACTGCCATCCTTCTCCGCCAGTCGGCGGATACGGATGGTAAAACAAGACTGCAAGACTGCAAGACCTGCACGACAATGTTTTCAGATCCTGAACCCTATCATTGTGACATCATCCACCTGGTCGTGGCTGCCTTTCCATTTTTCGAATTCACTCTGGACGATTTTCCTTTGTTCTTCCAGCGGGAGGAAATAAATATCCTTCAGAAGCTTTTTGAGATTTGTTATCTTGAACTTCGATCCGTGCACGCCACCGAACTGGTCTGCAAGACCGTCGGAAAACACGTAAACCGTGTTGCCTGGCGAAACATCAATATCCCAGTTTGTGAACCTGTCTTTTTCACCATAATGAATGCCTATTGGCATCCTGTCGCCCTTGAACTCCCTGAACTCCCCGCCCTGGAAGATGAAAAGAGGATTATATGCCCCGGCATACTGCAGTTTCTTCCTGTCCTTGCTGAGTATGCAGAAGGCCATGTCCATTCCGTCGGTGGCCTCGCCTTCCTTTCCTGTCTGGTGCAGAGCAGTTTTTATCTTGTCCCTGAGCATGTTAAGCACAGTGTTGGCATGAAGGTCGGCTGTGTTCGATATTATCTCATTGAGGGTTGTAATCCCGAGTGTGCTCATGAATGCCCCGGGCACCCCGTGACCTGTGCAGTCGGCAACCGTAACATAGATATTTTTCTCATCCTCCCCTATCCAGTAAAAGTCACCGCTCACTATGTCGCGCGGTCTGAAGAATATAAAGAACTCATCGAAAACATTCCGGAAATGATCATCAGCCGGGAGCATTGCCACCTGTATCCTGCTGGCATACAGGATACTCGATGTTATCTGGTTTTTCTGCGATTCTATCTCGGCAGTACGTTCCCTCACCTTTGTCTCAAGGACTTTTTTCTCTTTCTTGAGCATCATTTCCCTGAAGATGAAGAATACAACAATAACGAGAATTACTGCAACTGTTACAAGCACATAAAAAAGACTTGTCTGGGTAAAGGGCGCGGTTATCGAAAAGCTGATAGTAACCGGCTCTCCCACATTGTCCCAGATATCTTTTGCCCTGACCCTGAGGGTATAATGCCCGGGGTCGTCCAGGAAAGGAAGCGTATACTCGGTCTGCAGCGACCATTTCGACCAGTCGGGCATCCTGCCATCAATAATATACTGGTAATATGTGGTATTACGCTTAATGAATCCCGGGGCAATCACCTCGAAGGAGATTGACTTGTCGTTGCTGTTTATTATCACATCCGACAGGCTGAAACTGCGGTTGTCAGTATAAATCGATGTGACAAGTATCTCATTGTCGGGACTGGCATTGAGCTCCCTGTTCCTGTCGAGCCTGTAAAGCCTGTTCCTTCCGTCAATTACCCAGATGTAGTCGCCGGATATATCGATTGAGATTATGTTGTCGAAGATCTTGAGTATCGACAATTCCCTTGCTGTGGGACGCATGTCGGTGCGCAGGCAGATATAGCTGTCGTCGCGCCTGAGCCAGGATTGTCCCATAAGCGAGGTATTGAAGCGTATCTCATCCCGCCTGCCGGTCTCCTCTCCGTCGTCGGAAACGAAATCGTTCCTTCCCCTGTCGAACCTGTAGATGCCTGTCTCGAGATAGAGCCTGACAGTATCGTATGCTGCTCCAACCCAGTAAATCTGCGGATAGTCGTTCCCTGCCGAATAGGGTGTCATGGAGCCTTGGTTACCGGCTGAAGAGGGATCATACCTGTAGCATTTATTTCCGCCGCCGAGCCATACCGCACCGCTGCTCTCTCTTGCTATTGAGTAAATGGGAGCCGTGAACTGCAAGCCCGGCTTCTCAGTAACAAAGGATCCTCCGGAAGGGCGCACCGCGAAGAACCCGTCATTTGTGCCGATATAGTACTTTCCGTCGCTCCCCTGTTCGCTTATGAAATTTATGTACCTGTCCTTAACGATTGCTTCAGCCTTGCCTCCCCTTATCCTGTAAAGCCCCCTCGTTGCTGCCACCAGGAGTCCGTTTTCGGTAGCTGCAAGCTGCCTCACCTTTTCGTCGAGGCCTTCGATTTTTTTGAACCTGTACTCAACCGACTCAAGTTTCCTGACCCGTTTCCATGAGTATGTCGACACAGTCCTTGAAACGGGAGCGGCAGTGTCCCTTGGAACCGTTCGTGCCTGCGCAGGCGGCTGAACGGGCTCCTCCTTTCCTCCGAAGATCCTTGAAAAAACAGTCTTGCGCGTTGGTGTATTTACTACAGGCAGAAGGGGTTTTTCAATAACCGGGGCATCGAGTGTAAAAGAAGTATCCTGTACAAGTACATCGAACTCGGATATGCTTTCATCGCGCATAAGGTAAAAGACACCCTCGCTCGTTGCAGCATATAGCACATTCCTGTACCAGAGACTGGATGTCAGGTTGCCCTGAAGGCCCGGAAAAACTGAATAATTTTCAACAGGGAAGTTCAGGAAGGCCCTTGTGAGGCCAGCCTGGTGCGATAGCCATAGCCCTCCGGAATGATCATATTCCATTGCAAAGATCTCATCGTCGGGGAGATCGTTCAGGGTGTTTATAACAGACCTTACATTTCGTGTCTTCCTGTCAACTACCAGGGCCCCTCCTCCGAGTGTTGAAAAAGCATAAAGGGAATCGCCTATTGCAAGTCCCTCCGATAGTGAATTGGCGGCGAGATAACCATTGTCGTTAACGGGAAAATCATAGAGGTCGGAACCATCGAACAGCGAGAGTTTACCGTTTCCAAGTCCCAGGAGTACCATCTTCCGGTTATAGGGAAGCGAAAACAAAACATCTACTTTCGAAAGCAGGTATCCTGCCTTCGTAGGCCGCAACAATTCGCCGTCGAGGGCCCTGAGACCTTTCCCGCCGGTGTTCACATAAACTCCCGAGGGTGTCACGACCAGCCCTGTGAATGAATTCCCTTCGCCCGGACGGATCCTCGATTCAAGCTCGTCGGTGGCTATGTTGTGCCTGCTTACCGACTCCTCCCCGTAGAACCAGACGTCGGAATCGTGCCACAATATCTTCGAGATTGTTCCCACGCCAGCTGTATCGCCAGCCAGTGATGTATACGAAAATTGTCCCAGGTCATTTCTTTCGAGGTAGCCGTAATCGTTCTCGCTGCCAATGTAAATCCTGCCTGTTCCCGGGATATAAACCATCGAGAACGGAATAACGGGAACACGCTCCCTTCGCAGGTTTGTGCCGTCGAAAGCAAGGATGCCCCTCCTGTTTGCAAAATACATTATGTTATTGTCGTCCTGGCAGATGGCCCAGTTCTGGTTTTCCGAGCCGAAATCGGGGAAATGCGTAAGCAGCGGGGCTCCTTTCTGGGCCTGGAGGGACTGGAGGCCCTGTAGCACCTGTATTGCCAGAAACAGTATCGCTGTTGTTAATACTTTTCGCATAAGAACCGGACTGATGCAGAATCGATTTAAAGCAGGCGACTAAAAATATGATAAAATATTGTATAATCCTATTTTTTAAGCTCTTCAAGCATCTCAATAAGGTTCCTGTGAATAAGCTCAGCCGTTTCGGGACCAAGGGAGTTTTCCTCCCCGTACTGGGCTTTGTCCCTTCCGTATGCGAAGGGAGCTCTGGTGTCCCACTGGCTCTTTGGAATTATGTAGCCGATCTCATCGTTTGCAAGGCCGAGTATGAAGCGATGCCTCCCCGGCATTGCCTCGCGCACGGGAGGCACTTCGACAGGTGCGATGCTGAAATCGGCTCCCTCCGGGTCCTCTATTCCCCCGTTGACTATCTCTGGATAGACCTCGCCGGGGAAGCTTGCAAACGAAAGCGGTCCGACAGAGAAAACTGCAAGCTCCGACCAAATGTGCCTCAGACCCTCCCCTTTCCTGTCAAGCACATTCAGTATCTTAGCAAGCTTGTACAGCTTGTTGTCAAGCGGCAGCCTCACAGGTCGGGCCACTATGGAAACAGTTGCCGAGTCTACTATTGTTGCCGGTTTCCTCAGGGCGGAGAGGGCTATTATTGCGAGTTGCTTCCCCTGGGCTTCTGCTTTTTCGAAGGAAGGAATCCTGAACTCCTGTCCAGTGAAGGGATCTGCGATTATAACAGAAGGTGAAGTTGTCATCAGTCCGCCGACT
>JALOMK010000129.1 GCA_025455505.1 Bacteroidales bacterium | reverse complement strand
TTATCCTTTTCGCAGTCGAAATGGGCACAATAGAAGGAAGCATGCACGCCGGTGTCGGTTCTGCCTGCCCCTGTACAGCTGATGCTTTCACCAAGGGCCAGGGATAATGCCTTGTCTGTCCGCTCCTGTATACTTGTATGACCGGGCTGTACCTGCCACCCGAAATATGAGGTGCCTTTGTAGCGCAGATATATGAAATATCTTGTCTTCAAATTGATATTTCGGTAAATATAATCTTTATTATTATGCATTAAAATCATACATAAAATGTATTTTTACCTTTCCCGGGCCGGTATTCCGGACGGGCAGTCAACCTAACTAAATTACCCTTCTGATATGAAAGTAGATCTAAGCTGGATAGATTACCTGATAATGGTGATCTATTTTATTTTTGTTCTTGGAATTGGCTGGTTCCTGAGGAAATTCATGAAAAATGCAAATGCGTTTCTTGAGGCAGGAAGGTCAATACCGGCCTGGGTGGCAGGACTTGCGTTTGTATCTACAAATCTTGGTGCCCTCGAAGTAATGGGTATGACAGGTTCCGGTATGAAATACGGGATGCTTACAACACATTTTTACTGGGTAGGGGCAATTCCCGCCATGATCTTCCTGGCACTTTTCATGATGCCCTTCTATTATGGGTCCAGGGCACGGTCAGTTCCCGAGTTCCTTAAGCTTCGCTACGACGAGAAAACCAGGGGTCTGAATGCGATACTTTTCGCGGTGATGACGGTTCTTGCATCAGGGATATCAATGTATGCCCTTGCAATACTCATGGAGAACGTGCTGGGCTGGAATTTCAACCTCAGTCTCTGGATCTCTGCACTCATTGTGCTTGGCTATACTTACCTGGGAGGCCTCTCATCTGCAATCTACAACGAGGTTCTTCAGTTTTTCATCATTGTTATAGGACTTCTGCCTCTTGTTTTCCTCAGTCTGACAGACATCGGCGGCTGGTCGGGGCTTAAGGAGAGCCTCGCACCGATAGCGGAGGCCAGGGGATATGCCCCGGATACACTCACCACCACCTGGAGATATTCAGGCAATCCCGGTTCAAATCCTCTGGGTGTCGAGTGGTTCGGGATACTGTTCGGACTGGGTTTTGTGCTTTCATTCGGCTACTGGTGCACTAATTTCCTCATAGTGCAGAGAGCATTTGCGGCAGAGTCAAAGGCAGCAGCCAGGAAAGTTCCTCTTATCGGAGGTCTTCCAAAGATGTTTATACCCTTTCTGATTATTGTTCCGGGAATAATAGCACTAGCGCTGTTCAGCGACCCTTCAAGTGGTTTTACCTTGCCTCTTGATGCTTCAGGAAAGCCGATCTATGATTATACAATTATTTCGCTCCTTAAGTATTACCTGCCCTCCGGTGTCCTTGGGCTTGGGATCACTGCTCTCCTTGCTTCGTTCATGTCAGGAATGGCAGGTAACGTGTCGGCATTCAATACCGTATGGACCTATGACATTTACCAGAGCTACATAAGGCCAAGGACAGCAGATGAAGAGGCCGACGGAAAGCATTATCTCAAAGTGGGAAGGCTATCCACACTTGCAGGAATACTGCTTAGTATAGCCTCGGCATATATTGCAAGCAAGTTCGGGAACATCATGGACTTCCTGCAGACTATCTTTTCAATGATTAATGCACCACTTTTTGCAGTTATTTTCCTTGGGATGTTCTGGAAACGCACAACGGGCCATGCTGCCTTCACGGGGCTCCTTGCCGGGTTCCTGATGGCCCTGCTACACCATGGACTTACAATTCCCGAGGGGGCAACAACATTGTTCAAGGGTGGATGGATTGCAACCTTGCATACCTATCCGGTTGAGATGGCGCAGAATTTCTGGACAGCAATAATTGCATTCGCCGTAAGCTCTTCTGTAACAGTGGGACTTACTTTTGCCACCAGGCAGCAGAAGAGCGATGAAGAACTTAGCGGGCTTGTTTACTCTCTTACACCGAGGGAACTCAGCGACAGCCACCTCCCGTGGTATGAGAGGCCTGCAGGGCTTGCCATCCTCGTGGGAGTAATTTGCATTATATTAACAATTATGTTCTGGTAGGAGGAAATCAAAATGGTAGATATTAGAATTCCAATAGGACTGATGTTCACAATACTGGGAGTACTTATAACTCTCTTCGGTCTCTTTACAAAGTCCGATGCCGGGATGTACGAGGTATCACTGGGAATCAATGTGAACATTATTATGGGTGTGATAATGCTGATCTTCGGATTGATCATGCTCTGGTTCTCACGAAAAAAGAAAAAATAAGAGTGGACAAGATTTTCAGGAGGGGATTCGCAAGCGATAACAATGCGGGCGTTCATCCTCTCATTATAAGGGAGATCGCCTCGGCCAACAAAGGGCATGAAGTAGGCTATGGGGCTGACAGTTACACTGACGATGCCGTTGAATTATTCAGGCAACATCTCGGGGATGATGCTGAAGTTTTTTTTGTATTCACAGGAACTGCTGCCAATGTTCTCAGTCTGACAGCCCTGATGCGATCGTGGAATTCAGTGGTTGCAGCATCCACTGCTCACCTGGAGCAGGATGAATGCGGAGCACCGGAAAAATATACAGGCTGTAAGGTCCTTACTGTCGACACTCCCGATGGCAAGTTAACTCCGGCACTGGCCCGGAGGCATATGCACGGTTTTGGATTTGAACATCATTCTCAGCCGAAAGTGATATCGATAACCCAGTCGACAGAAATGGGAACTGTTTATACTGTTGATGAGATAAGGGCGCTGGCTGATTATGCTCATGGGAACGGGATGTATCTTCACATGGATGGTGCCCGGATTTCGAATGCTGCAGTCTCGCTGGATTTGCCATTCAGATCTTTTACGACAGATGCAGGAGTTGATGTACTGTCATTTGGTGGAACAAAGAACGGCATGATGTTCGGAGAGGCAGTCTGCTTCCTGCGCCGCGGCCTGTCGGATGATTTCAGGTATATGCGGAAACAGGGCATGCAGCTTGCCTCAAAGATGAGGTTCATTTCAGCACAGTACAGGGCATGGTTTCGTGATGGCCTGTGGAATGAAATGGCACTTCACTCAAATTCAATGGCAAAGCTACTGGAAGCCAGGTTATCAGAAATAAAGGGTGTTACAATCACCCAGAAGGTTGAATCGAACGGTGTTTTTGTTATTATCCCGCATGATGTGGCAGAGCGGGTTCGGCAGAAGTATTTTTTCTATCCCTGGAATGAGGCAATTTCAGAGTACAGGCTGATGACAAGCTGGGATACTGAGACAGGGGATATCGAAGAATTTGTAAGGCTCCTGCGATCGGAGCTGAAATAACAAAAAAAGAGGGCGCCATCCGGCACCCTCTTTTTATTATTGTAAATGAGCTTTACTTGAGAGTAAACGTGATCGGCACGCTGAACCATACAGGAACAGCTTTACCTCCCTGTTTACCCGGCTTAAACGTCGGAAGTGTGTTTACAACCCTGATGGCTTCGGCATCGAGTTCAGGGTCAACGCCTTTAAGGATGCTTACCTGGCTGACACCACCCTTTGAGGTGACGCAGAATCTTACAATTACCCTGCCCTGGATATTATTTTCCTTCGCTACTTCAGGGTAAACAGTATTCTCGCCGATAAACTTGAGAAGTGCGGCATCGCCGCCGGGGAACATCGGCATTTCTTCAACCACAACGAATGGTTCCGGTTCTGCCTCTTCCTCCTGTACTTCTTCCTTGGGTGCTTCAACAACCTCTACAACCTCTTCGTTCTGAACTGTTGCAGTAGCCTGGTCAGCTGTCATGAACTGCACTACGTCCTCGGGCTTGATTGAATCGACTACCTCCGGCGGAACGTACCTCTGTTGCTGAACAACGTCAGCAGGTGGAGGTGGTGGGGGTGGAGGAGGAGCAACCTGCTCATTAGGAGTGTCGAGGTTCTCCAGCTTTATCTCTACCTGCCGTTCAGCGCGTGCTCTTTTGTTTTCGGCTGCCTTTGCGTTCAGGTAGGGCGTTATTATTGCAGTGGCTACAATAATTATACCGACCATAAGAGACAGGAGCATTGTTCGGTTATATCTCTTGCGAAGCTTGTAGGCACCGTATTCCTTGTTCCTTATTTCGAAGACAATATCGTCGAAAGAAGGGGCCTTCATTTTTTCTTTTGCCATTTCTCTAAAGGTTTACGGATTAATTCTGGGCGGTTGCGGCTGCAGAAGGATTGATTCCTGCTGCCGTTTCCACCATTTTCTCTTCGTACCACGCTATGTCGACAAAAGTGTAACGTGCAATTCCGCAGATGTTCATTTCATCGAGAATGTCGACGAAGTTGCCGTATTTTGCCGCCTTATAGGCTTTAATAAGAACTATGGGACCTGTGTCGTCAATATTCTTGAGCTTCCTGATTTCATTGGCAACCGAATCCTGTGGGATTTTTATCTTCCCTGAGATCACATCTGCATTGAATTCTGCAATTTTCTTTGCAAGAGTCCTGTTTCTCTCGAGAAGCAGCTGACGTATCCCCGTTGGGCTGTAATCAGTTTCTGCGAGAGGCGGAAGGTTATTAAAGTCCTCTGGTTTAACGGAACCCGGGTAGTAATAGAGCTTGTTATCAGGGCCGAGAACTATATTGAGTGTACGGCTGGCCGAGATCCTCGGAGGTTCCGCGTTGGGATCCTTGATTTTCTCGGGAAGCACTATTTCCATAACCTTAGCCTTGCTGAAAGCAGTAGTAAGCATGAAGAATGTTATGAGCAGACACATCAGGTCCACCATGGGAGTCATATCGATATGCGGAGCGTGTTTCTTCGCTTTCTTTTTTCCGCCTTCCTTTTCCTCTTGAATTATTTCTGCCATATCACTGTTGTATTTCTTCGAGGTTAATCTTGGCTGCTTCGAGACTTGTGATAAGGTTGAACTTATACACATTCCTGTCTGCCATTATATCAAGTACTTTCTTAACTATGGCAAAACCCGTTTCCGTGTCTCCCTTGATACAGGCATCCACATTGGGATTAACCTGACGTGTGACAAGTATCCACATTGCCAGCTGATTGTCGAGAGAGTCGAGCGGAATACCGGTCTGGAATTTCATCTTCTCAGTGTTTTCTTTCGCCGCTAGAAACTCCTTCATCTGGTTCATCGGGACCCCGATGGAGGACGGGTATTTCTCGAACTGCCGCAATTCTGATTCGGTAAATTCGATATTGTACCTCTTCCCCATTTCAGCCAGGACTTTCGGTCTGAATTTCAGGGCGGTATCGGGTCCGTTGTCGAAGTTGAGGAACACCTTGTCGTCAGTTGAAAGAAGCAATGTCATCGTATTGAAATCAGGCGTAGGTTTCTCTGATATCGAAAAAGGCGTATCAACAGGAGCCGGTTCCTGCTGCCTCATCGTTGTGGTGAGCATAAGAAATGTCAGAACCACTGAGAAGAGGTCAACCATCGGCGTCATGTCGATATGGGGCGACTTTGTTGGTAATTTAATCTTTGGCATCTTGTTTTCTGGTTAAATCATTTAGACCAAAAGATAAATTCACGCTTAGTTTGATTTCAGTGATGCAGCAAAGCTCTGTGTAAGGCTGAACCCTGCTTCATCAATCTTGAATGTATAAGCGTCTATTGTTGACGAAAAATAGTTGAAAGCAATAATTGCAAGTGTTGAGCCTGTAATACCAAGAGCTGTATTAACAAGAGCTTCCGAGATACCTGTTGCAAGAGCAAGGGCATCAGGAGCGCCGGCCTGTGCAAGAGCGGCAAATGCACGGATCATACCAAGCACTGTACCGATAAGACCGATAAGCACCGAAATTGAAGCAAGAGTTGAGAAAATTACCATGTTTCTTGAAAGCATTGGAAGTTCAAGAGCTGTAGCTTCTTCGAATGATTTCTGGATTGAGAGGATCTTCTGGTCTTTCTCAAGTTCCTTGTCTTTCTGGAGGTCACGATAACGTGCAAGACCAGCCTTCATCACATTTGCGAGTGAGCCTTTCTGCTTGTCACAAGCTTCCATGGCTTCCTCAATTCTGTCCTCTGTAAGGAGAGTCTGCAGGTTGCGAACAAAGGTATTGAGCCTGCCTTTGCCTTTTGCCCTTGAGAGTGTAATTGCCCTTTCGAAAAGGAAAATTATAAGTACCAGAACACAAGTCATAAGAACGGGAACAATATACCCACCCTTATAGACTATTCCCAGATAGTTGCCTTCCAGCGGATGACCTGCGGGGTTGCCACCTTCGAAATTCACAGGATTACCCATTACCTGCTTGAACAGGATAAAGCAAACCACAAAAGCTATCAGAATAGCACTGGTTGCGAAAACATTCGCGAACGCATCTTTTAAAGCACTTCCTTGTTTACTCATTTTTTTTATCGATTTGTTAAGGTTTAAGATTTTACGATTTGCAAATATATGTTATGAATTGTTATTTTCAAATACTGCTTAAAATAAGTTTGGTTTTTGTCTAGTTTAGAATTATTCTTTACAGGATTTACTGCACAAGCGTTACATTATATACTCTCGATTTCGTTATCGGTATTTCCTGGGTCTTGTAACCCTTGGCGCTGATCAGCAGGACCTCTGAGCCCTGGGGTATTTCAATTATTGCGGCTTCAAAATCCCTTATATATGCGAGCTGGCTTTTGGCACTGGCGTTGTTCGGATCAATTGCAAGTACCTTGCTGTATGCTTCAGCTGCCCTTGAAAGGTATGGAAGCCTTCCTTCATTCGTTTTCTCCGAAGAAGTCGACCTCAATTCAACAGATCCTAAATAACTGTAGCCCTTGATCCTGTTATCCTTGTTGTTGGGATCAATATTCGCCATCCTGTTGTAATAATCCTTTGACTTCTGCCAGTTTTCTGTCATCATGTGATAATAACCAAGATACCCGAATGCTTCAACCATTTCGGTCTGGTATTTTACAGAATCAGACTCAGCAACTTTTATGAGCTTCTCAAATTTAGGCTTCGCAAGACCAAGTTTGGTATCGGGGTCCATCTTGGAATAGGTCCTGGCTATCCAGAGATAAGCAGGAACATATTCGGGAGATTTGGCAAGGACTACCTCAAATATCGAGTCTGCAGCCTGGTATCTCTCACCATTATAATAAGCGCGCCCTACCTGCATATAGTCTTCCCTGGCTTCAGGAAGAGGGCCGAGCATTTTGGAGAGGGTCTTGGCAACTCCGTAGTACCTTCTGAATGAGTTGTATGCAGCTGCAACCTCGTTGAGCAATGAGCGGTCACCAGGTTTGAGTTCCATAAGCTTCCCATAAGTTGCAAATGCCCTGTCAACCTCAGCTCCTGCCTGGCGGGCAGCCTGTTCGAGCTTTTCTGCCCTGGGGGTCATTTCATCGACCTTTGCTTTGATCTTCGCTTTTTCGGCAGCATTTGAGGTGGCTGCCAGGCGAGCCTTCTCCTTATCGAGCTCAGCCTTCAGGGCAATTGCCTCATCAGCTACCTTGGGTGAGTTAATGTTCTTTTTTACGAGTATCCTGGCAAGGTAAATATAGTCTTTCGTCAGAATGCGATCCGGAGCAACATTTTTGAAGAGTTCATCCATGTAATACAAGGCCTTTTCATAGTCAGGCGGAGTCTTTTCATAGCATGAATAACCTGCAATTCGGTTCATATATGTCCTTGATTTGTCTACCTGGAAGATCTCTTCAACAGTCTTTACAACTCCGTCGTAATCCTTTGCATAGAAAAGGGCATTGACATATTTCGTTTTTGCAGGGATATTCCCGGCAGTGAGTTCAAGATATTTTTCAAAATACTGTTTCGACTGCTCGAACCTGCCTGCAGATGAATAAAGCTGGCCCAGTTCACGGTAGGCCGGGGCATAGGCTGGATCAAGTGTAATGGCTTCTTCGAAATACGGAATTGCAGCCTGCAGTGCCCTTCCTTTTGTATAAATGAAGCCGATCTTCATCGCTGCAGTCGGGGATTTGGGATCTGCAAACTGAGCCTGGTTGTAGCTTGCAATAGCCTTCGAGCCGTCAGGAATAAGGATATAGATGTCACCTGCTATCAGGTACACGTCTGCATTCTTGCTGTCAATCTTAATAGCTTCCCTTATGAGAGGAAGAGCTTTTGCTGTATCCACTTTGGCATCCTTGATATAGGATTCAGCTATTTTTGCGAGTGTGAACGAATACTCAGGAGCTGCAGGGACTATTTTTTTAATGTTCTTATAGGGAAGAAGGAAGCTCTTTGCCTTTGCCCTCATTTCATCTGCAGTCTTGTTGTCGTCGAGAAAAAAAGCGACTTTTGCCAGTCCGACATAATTCAACGGATCATTTGCATTTGCAGTAACACCTTTCTGGAAGAAATCCTTTGCGGTCTTTGCAGATACTGTCAGTGAGTTTGATATTGTATCGGCAAAATAATCCGCGAGGGCATTTTCTCCAAGGTAAAAATAGTTCCTGCTGTTTGCCGGTTCCTTCTGAACAAGCTGCTGGAGCATCGCAGCTGCCTGATCATACTGTTCGCTCTTGATAAGTTTTATTGCAGCTGTCAGATCCTGCGCCTGAACATTAAGGCCTGCGAACATCAACATTGCCGCCAGCACCGCAACCGGTCTTAGAATAATACGTTTCATAGCTATTAATTGTTTACTGTCGATAATAAATTCGGTTTAAGTAGGTATTGAGTTTCCAAATATCTGACATCTAAATTAAAAATCCTAATACAATTTTACCAAATGTCGCTATCGCTTGATCTGCACAAGCCTTATTGGCATTGTTGCAGGTACAAGTCCTGATTTAAGCACTATTCTCTGACCCTGTTCCCCGCATGCCCAGTTTATGAATCCCGAACCGAGACCAGTCCATGTTTCCCTCGAGATCAGGTAGATTTCCCTCACAAAAGGGTAGGACCTGTCATAGATCGATCCCTGCAAGGGCCTGTAAAAATAGCCGTCATTAAGAAACTGCTGCGAAACTGCGACTATATTCACACGGTTGGTGAAACTTGCGCTGAGTGAGTCATCCTTGTCGCTTATCCAGTTGACGCTCACAATTCCAAGTGCATCGGGATTCCTTGATACAAAATCAATGACCTCGGCATTCGATCTGACAGCATAGAAATTTGATGGAAGAGAATCGCTTACCTCGAATAACTCCTTGAAATACCTTATGTTCCCTGATTTTGCGTTGTCGAAAATGACTCGTACGCTTCCCAGTTTTGATTTGGGATTTATTTCCTTCCAGGATGAAATATTGCCGAGGAAGATATCTTTTACAATATGGTATTTAAGAAGCGTATCGGCATTCTGCTTGTTGGTGACAAGCGCGAGGGCGTCGTAGGCAAAAGTAGTGGTACGTGCAATTATAAGACTGTCGCGGAGTTCCTGTACCTGGTAGTCTGAAAGTTTCCTGCTTGTCACCATCACTTTTACGGAATCGTTCATGAAATACTGCATGACGTCGTATTCCGGCATGTACAAAGGTTTTATAACTGCGCTTTCATAAAGATGGGTAAAAGTAAAAATCTCAGTATCAATGAGGGGCTGAAATGATTCATCCACAGCAATCCTGATGTTTCCCCGTGTAGGAGTTTCATTTGTGGCCTGCCTTGTCCCTCCTGTACAAGAGGCAATTACAAGGGCAGGGATTAAAACAGAGGCCCTTAAAATAGAGAAGTCTTTAATTGTCAACTGTTTGAATGTCAAACTGTACTTCATTGCTTTTTTTAAATGGCCCGCAATTATAATAATTTTTTGTTTAAATGATACTTTGTTCATAATCTTAAATTTAGTTAAGAAACATTAATTCTTCTAAGCTTATATAGCAAAGTATGTGCCAACAAAAACATATATTCCTCCTATTAAGTCAGATTTACGTAACAAAGCCCTCCGTTTCTAATAGTTGTCAAAAAACAATGCTTTAATTGCCAGGTAGGCCCTGTAAGCTCTGAACAGCCCGTAAAAAATGAAGGCTGAACCAAACATTACAAGAACCGGTTTGTCAAGATAGGTATTGTCGAAATAGAATGCCAGGTAGACTCCGACTCCAATGTAAAAGAATACCATAAAGACCGAAAAAATAGCAGAAACCTGCTGCATGATCCTGTTCCCGTCCTGTTTCATGAGTTATTTTTTTGTAAATAAATCAAATTCCGGTGTAAATGCAAAATTAAACTAAAAACTTCGTTATACAAAATATTTATACAATTGTTTATTATTTAAGAAGCAGGGAAGAATCTCCGTAGCTCAGAAACCTGAATTTCTTTTCCACTGCATACCTGTATACATCTGTCCATTTTTCCCCGGTCCATGCGGAAACAAGCAGCAGCAGTGTACTGCGTGGCTGGTGAAAGTTCGTTACAAGGCCACCGGTAAGGCGGAACCTGTATCCCGGTGCGATAAGGAGGCTGGTAGAGGCCCTCAGGGTGCTTTCACCCTTGCTTTCGAGCCATTCTGCCAGGGCCAGGAGCGAGTCGGCCGCCGGCACTGTACCCTGGAGCTCATATGCTTCCCACTGGCTTATTACCGGGTGACTGTCTTCCGGGATCTTGTTTGTCAGAATTTTCAAGCCGATCCAGTAAATACTCTCCAGTGTACGCAGAGAAGTTGTTCCCACCGGTATTATTTTTCCTGCTTTCCCGGCCAGTTTCCTGATTGTGTCAGCATTCACAATGAAATGTT
>JALOMK010000128.1 GCA_025455505.1 Bacteroidales bacterium | reverse complement strand
CTTCCGCCTCACCGCCTCCCAGCCATTTTGCAAAATTGCCCATCACCAGGTATTTAAACCGCAAGTCCGAGCAATACCTTGTGTATCCTCAGCACTTCCGGCACTATCATTGAATTTTCACTATTGTCGATTACAAAATCCGACAGTTTTATCCGGTCATCATCTGCGATCTGGTTTCTCATCCTGTCGAGAACCTGTTCCCTTGTAAGATTGTTTCGGAGCATTACACGACCGAGCCTCTCCTCTTCAGGAGCTATTATTGAAATAATCCTGTCTACTTTCCTGTAACCGCCACTTTCAAAAAGTATTGCTGCTTCAATGATTGCATACGGAAAGTCCTGCAGAACAAGCCATGCCTCATACCCCTTGAATACTGCAGGATGTACAAGCATATTGACCTTCTTGAGTATGCCGGGATCATTGAAGATCAGTTCGGCCATCCTGCTGCGGTCAAGCAGCCCGGAACTGTAAAGGTCTTCTCCGGTAATTTTCCTGATCTCAGGTTTAATTCCATCATCTCCATCCATGATTCTCCTGGCCTCGGCATCGGCTGAAAATACCGGGACTCCAAGGGCAGAGAATATCCTGCAGACAGTGGTTTTTCCGCTGCCAATACCGCCGGTGACTCCTACCTTGAGAACTGATGCCATTGTCCTGGAGACTTGTAGCACAAAAGGCTCTTAGTGCGAACGAACGCAGATCCTGTGCAGGTCCCTGTTACTCTTCAGCAGAAGCATCCTTGAGGATGGCATTCTTGTCAACCTTCAGCCGTACGTCGCCGCCTACATCCATTGTGATGTAATTATCCTTTACCTCGTTCACCTTGCCATAAATGCCGCCGGTTGTAACAACCCTGTCGCCTCTTTTAAGGGCAGACCTGTAGTTGTTCATTTCCTTCTGCTTCTTCATCTGTGGTCTGATCATGAAAAAATAAAATACCACGAAAACCAGTATCAGTGGAAGAAAGGATACAAGCGGATTTGTCTGGCTGGAAGCTCCTGCCGGATTGGCCATAAGAAAAAGATAAGCAAATGTACTCATGTTTTTAGTTATTGATTTTTATTTTGTTATTAATGTCGCCGGGTTATATGGCATTTTGCTCAGTATCATCCTCCGATTCTCCGACCAGGCCGCGGCCTGATTTGTTGAGAAGCCCTTTCTCCCGCATTTCCTTAACGATATTGTCAAGAATGCCATTCACAAAAGTACTGCTTTTTGATGTACAGTAGTATTTTGCTATTTCGATATATTCATTGAGAGTAACTTTCACAGGGATCTCCTGGAATTCAAGCATTTCAGTAACTGCCAGCTGCATCACCAGGATATCCATAAGGGCTATCCTGTCAACTTCCCAGTTTGTGGTATTCCTGTCGATAAGCCCCGAATACTCACTGGAATGGATCACTGCCTTCCTGAAAAGTGACTTAACAAAACTCTCATCATCGCTGTTCTTGAAAAGTGGCATCAGCGCCTGCTTCTCCCCGGAGTCCTGTCTGAATTTCTTAAGAGTTTTTTCTGCCATTGATACAACATACTCCATATCATCATTCCAGTAAATGCTTTGTTCCTCGAGGTTTGACAGCAGGTCTTCGGACGTAGCAAAGAATTGAGTGATAATTGCAGTTATGAATTTCCTGTCCTGTGTGTATGTATGTACATCGCTGCTCATGTATTCATCGTAGGCATCCCAGGCAAGAAGTTTATTGTACAGGGTTCTGGGGATGTGCTGATGATTGCTCCAGCTGATCTTTTTTGAAGCCAGGTAGTCATTAAGGGCCTCATTTTCCCTCAGTTGAGCTATTAGCATGTTATCGACAAACCTTCTTTTAGGGTTAAGATCCTGTGCCGTCGGCATCCTTTTCTGCAATGCCTGTTCTATCTTTTCGGACGCAATGTCTGCAAGTTCGATGACAAGGAGAAGTATCTGGTGATAGAGATCGTATGTCTTGCCGATGCTGAACATCAGTTCTGCTTCGGCGGTTGACAGGTTATCATCCTCCCTGCGGTTAAACGCGTAAAGAGCCATCAGGGCCTTAATGCGCAATAATCTTCTGCTTATCATCAATAAAGAACCACAAATTTTACGCTGCAAAAATACTCTTTTTCCCCTTTCTTCAAAATGCAAGCCGTAATTAAGGCAGTGTTCACAATTATTAAGCCCAGTTTTGATTTGATAAAATATTTGTTACATTTGACAATACAATAACCCTAACTAACTGATCTGGAAATGGAAGAGGAAGCAGGAATCAAGGAAGAGATTAACGGTCATGATGAAAAAGCCGTAAAGGAGGAGATCTTCACAAGGGTGGTGCGTGCCGGGAAAAGGACTTATTTTTTCGATGTTAAGGCTACACGAAAAGACGATTATTACCTTACCATCACCGAAAGCAAAAAGAGACTTGGCAACGAGGGGAAGGTTTTTTATGAGAAGCACAAGATCTTTCTGTACAAGGAAGACTTTGAGAAGTTTGCCGAGGGATTGAAGGATGCCGTTGACTTCATCGGGAGCGGGAGGATGGAAAGTGCTCCCGTTGCAGAAACTGTCAGCAGGGAGTATTCAGAAAAGCAAACAGCTGTGGCAGCTGAAGAATACACAAATGTAGAATTCGAAGACCTGGGGAAGAACAGTTAGCAATTCATTTTACAATAAGGTCCGGGTATGTCTGATTATATTCTCCTGGGAACAGGACTTATTCTCATAGTCCTTGGAATAATTGGCTGCCTGGTGCCTGTACTGCCCGGCCCTCCATTCAGTTTCCTGGCTATTTTGATGCTGCACCTAAGCCGTTTCGGCCAGTTCGGCGATACAACACTCATTGTTCTGGGAATTCTTGCCCTGGTTGTCACTGTCCTCGACTATATAGTTCCGGTATGGGGCACACGTAAGTTTGTGGGATCAAAATACGGAATGAGAGGTGCCACTGTCGGCCTTGTCATAGGTCTCTTCCTGGGTCCCCTGGGAATTATCATCGGCCCGCTTGTGGGGGCTTTCATCGGTGAGATGATCTACAGGGATGATCTCAACTATGCACTGAAAGCTGGATTCGGAAGCCTGCTTGGTTTTCTGACAGGCATCGGACTCAAACTTGCAGCCTCATTCGTTATGACTTTTTTCTTTTTCAGGGAGTGGATAAGGTAGCAACCATCACTGCCTTGATTGTGTGAAGCCTGTTTTCAGCCTCATCGAAAACTATAGAGCGGGATGATTCGAAGACTTCCTCTGTGACTTCAAGCCCGTCAAGTCCGTATTTCCTGAAAATCTCCTCTCCCATTTTTGTTTCCCTGTTATGGAATGCGGGAAGACAATGCAGGAATTTAACTTCATTGTTACCTGTCTTCCTGATGACATCAAGGTTCACCTGGTATGGCTTAAGAAGGGCTATCCTTTCCGCCCAGACAGAATCAGGTTCGCCCATCGACACCCAAACGTCGGTATACAGGAAATCTGCTCCCCTGACTGCATCATCTACATTTTCAGTTATCGTTATCCTTGCTCCGGTCTGCTCAGCAATGGCACGGCATTTTTCAACCAGGTCGGCTGATGGCTGGCAGGCACGCGGAGCTGCAATTCTGAAATCAATGCCCATCTTTGCCGAACCCACCATGAGGGAATTGCCCATATTGAACCTTGCATCCCCGAGATAGCAGAGCGTCATCCTTTCAAGAGGCTTATCGGAGTGTTCAATCATTGTAAGAAAATCGGCAAGGATCTGGGTGGGATGAAACTCATCCGTTAGCCCGTTCCAGACAGGGACACCTGCATATTTCGCCAGCTCTTCAACAATAACCTGCCCGAATCCCCTGTATTCGATTCCGTCGTACATTCCTCCGAGAACGCGGGCAGTGTCTTTCATCGACTCCTTCTGGCCTATCTGGGAGCCTGTCGGACCAAGATAAGTAACATGAGCACCCTGGTCATATGCTGCAACCTCGAAAGCACACCTTGTGCGAGTTGAAGCCTTTTCAAATATCAGTGCGATGTTTTTTCCCTTAAGCATTTGCTTTTCAGTTCCTTCTTTCTTTGCTTTCTTGAGCGACGCAGAAAGATCAAGAAGATATTTAATCTCCGCCGGGGTGAAGTCCAGCAGTTTGAGAAAATGACGTTTGTGAAGATTGACCTGCATGTCCGGTGATTTTTTAAATTATTTTAAAAAGATGTGTTTATCGTTGTTTCCCGATGCCAAAAATAGTAATTCTGAAGGAAATGCGGTGAAAAATCAGATCCTGATCACCTTCTTTCGTCTTCATACTCCATTGTTATCTTCGATCCGTATTTCTTGTCTGCAAGCTTAAAGGCTTCGGTTATTACGCTTTTTCTGCCCCCGTTCTTCACAAAGTTCATGCAGGCTTCAATTTTCGGAGCCATGCTGCCCTTCGCAAACTGACCCTCCATGTAATATTTCATTGTATCCTCATAATTGAGGAATTCCTTTACCTGCTGATCAGGCTTCTTATAGTTGATATAGATATACGGGACATCTGTCAGAATGTAGAACTCGTCGGCTCCTATAGATGTCGCAAGCAGCGATGATGCAAGGTCCTTGTCGATAACTGCCTCCGCCGGCCTCATATCATTCTTCTCATCAATGTAAACAGGGATACCTCCTCCGCCGGCTGCAATTACAATGTTCCCCTTGCGGGCAAGATCACATATAACGCTGTGATTCACTATTCCTTTTGGCACAGGAGAGGGTACAACTCTCCTGAAACCGCCATCTGCCTTTACCTCTTCGCGGAACACCCATCCTTTCCTGCCTGCGAGCTCATCAGCCTCCGCTTTTGAATAAATTTTCCCTACACGCTTCTGAGGATCGCTGAACGCGGGATCACCTGCATCAACAAGTACCTCAGTAACAATACATATCACATTCCTCCTGATGCCGTGCCTGTTCAGTACATTTCTGAACATCCGTTCAATCATGTAACCTATCCCACCCTGGGAGTCAGCCACGCAGATATCAATCGGCATCTGGGCTATCCCGTACATCTGCTCACCCGCATCGTTCCTCATCAGGATGTTTCCAACCTGCGGGCCGTTGCCGTGTGTTATAACAAGGTCATAACCTTCGTTAAGAAGAAATACCAGGTTCTCAAGGGTAAGGGTTGTATTCTCCTCCTGTTCGTCGATAGTGCCTACCTGGTCACTCCTTAGAATAGCATTGCCTCCGAGGGCAACAACTGCAAGCTTTCTCTCCATAAGCATATGATTAATATGGCAAAACTATTAAATTTAGGAACGAATGACCGGGTTCCGGGAGACCAAATCACAGCATACTTATATGTTAAATAACATATTTTTCAAGCCAAAGCTATAAAATATCAGGCCGACGATAAAAAATCAAAAAAAACATTACATTTACGAAATTCAAATAGTTATAGACAGGTGAGAGTCAGATTGGCGCTTTTATTGGCACTGGTATTAGTTATATCTGGTTATTCCTGTAATAGAAGGGGATCTAAATTCATAAAAGAAGGGGAAATAAACTACAGTGTCAATTATGTTGGTGAATTAGCTGTCCCTGTTGAATTTCTGCCAAAAAACCTCACTGTTACATTCAAGGATGACAAGATCCTGTTTGAACTTCTTTCACCCTATGGCAAGGCAGGCATTACAAACCTAGTTAACCCAGAGAACGAAATTTACGACACATACTACTCTTTCTTCAGCAGAAAGTACTATTATCCAGCCAGTCCGGAAGAGATCTTCCCCGGATTCAGTTCAATGGAAGGGCTGCAAATTATTAAAACAGACAAAACTGCCGTGATATGCGGATTTAACTGCAGGAATGCCGAGATAATTTTTCCGGACAGGTCGTCGCAGGTTTACAACATATGGTACACAGATGAAATCGGACTGCCGAATTCGAATGCATCAAATCCGTTCAACTCCATTGACGGCGTGCTGCTGAGTTTCTTCTTCAGGCTGGGCGATACCGAGCTCCATTTCGAGGCTGAATCCGTTTACAGGAGGGACGTGCCCGACAAGATTTTCGAAAGGAGGAAGTCATTCAAAAAGGTCTCACGCGATGATATAAACAAGTTCATCACCGCCATGATAAGCCTCTGAGCCACCCATCCCGGGAACCTGTTGCAAACAATCCGCCCTCATGCATCATTTTTCCTTCTTTTGCAGGGAGCCTCAAAATTATTACCTTTGGACTGCTTTTAATTTAGAGTGATGAAGAAAGATCAGGAAGAGACTGACAAAAAGAATAAAAAGCCTCAAAAAGACAAAAAAAGCAAGAATTCATTTTTCAGTGATGAGAGAGTACGTTTCATTAGCGGCATCCTGATTTCAGGATTTGCCCTCTATCTCCTTCTTGCCTGCGTATCATTCATTATCTGGTATAAAACAGATCTCAGCCAGCCTGATTCAGAAGTAATATCAGGAGCCGATGTGCTTGTCAGGAACTGGGGTGGAAAAAGCGGTCACTTCCTGGCCAAGATGATAATAGGATTTGGCTTCGGTTTCGGAGCATTCTTTATTCCTGCCATTTTCGGTGCAATCGGCCTCTATCTTCTCAAATTCCCCGGAATAAGGCTCTTCAGTATCACTGTCAAACTTGCCACGGCGGCAATCCTCGTATCGCTTATACTTGCTTTTATCTTTGCCCCGGGTCTTTCAGGGTCAGGGTACCTGCAACCCTGGCTCAGAAGCTCAGAAAAAACGCTGCATCCACAGCCGGTGAAGCAGGCACTGAAACAGCAGGGGATGCAGAAGAGGCTGGCACTCACCAGGGAGCGGATGAAACAGATGAAGATGATCCATTCGAGTTCGTCGTGCGCAACAATACAAATACAAGCGAAGGGGATGACGATGAAGACAGCGGCTATAACCCGGCAACAGCGATGACAGGATCGATTATCAGGGATATTGATAATCCCACGGTCGGAAACACAGAAGCTCACGAAGTACCGATTAACATAACCCGACCCGACGCTCATGACAGGCTCAGTGAAACGGAAGTTGAGAAAATAATGGAGGACTATGATCCGAGGCTCGACCTTTCAAGGTATAAATTCCCTCCGGTGTCCATTCTCAGGGAGCACAAATCAGAGAGCGCCTTCGATAACACTGAAGTAATAGAAAACAAGGAGAACATAATCAAGACCCTTGGCGACCATAAAATCAGCATTAAAAGTATCTCG
>JALOMK010000127.1 GCA_025455505.1 Bacteroidales bacterium | reverse complement strand
TTACCCAGATTACAAATCCAGTAATGTGGATTCTCATTTTTTCAGAAGATTAGTATTAATTGTCAGGTTTCTAACCAACAAGTTAGGACTTTTTTAAATACGAGTCAAGCGGGAAGGATTTTTAATCCGGCACTTCGACGGAAGGGGGAAGAAGCTTATACATTACAGGTGTTACAAGCCTTGCGAAGAGTGTTGATGTTACAAGCCCTCCGATTATGACCCATGCGAGCGGACTGTAAAGGTTTGAATGACCGAGGGCTATTGGCATCAGGCCGCCGATTGCTGTCAGCGTTGTCAGCAGGACAGGTAGGAAACGTATTTCCCCGGCCCTGAGTATTGCTTCATCAAGCGGGGTACCCTGCTGCCTCATCTGGTTTGTAAAATCAACGAGTAGAATTGAGTTCTTGATCTCGATGCCTATGAGGGCAACAAATCCAATTGCAGCGGCAAAGGAAAGGGTGTAGCCGGTAAGGTAAAGCATAAGCAGGCCTCCGATAATGCCGAGCGGGATCACTGAGATTACAATAAGGGTGCTCCTGAAGGTCCGGAATTCGAGTATAAGGACTGCAAAGATGCCGAAAATTGCAATGAGGATCGCAGTTCCTATGCCGCTGAAACTCTGCTTCCTGCTTTCAATCTCTCCGGCCGGAATTATCCTGTAGCCCGGTGGCAGCCTGAGCTTGTCAGTTTCGTCGAGTATTTCCTTTGTTACCCGATCAGTGTTGTAGCCGCTTTTCACCGATGCCGACACTGTCATCGACCTCCCGGAATTGTAATGCTGAATAAGGGTGGCCGAGTTCTCAAATTCAGTTGTTGCAAGCTGTGAAAGAGGCACCTGGGCACCTGAGAGCGAAGAAACATAAATGCTGTTCAGGGCCTCAATGCTTTTGCCCTGTTCCGGAGGCAGCCCTACAATTATCGGATAGTCCCTCCCGTCATTGTCCCGGAATTTACCGGCTTCCATTCCGGCCAGTGCAATGCGGACCGTGCGGTCGATTTCAACAGCCGGCACTCCGAGGATGCCTGCCTTCTGTCTGTTTACATTTATCCTGATGTCAGTAAGCGACTGGCTGAGAGGATTCTTGATATAAGTGCAGGCGGGATTCGAACGGAGAATATGTTCTATCTTCTCGGAGTATGTCCTTATCGTGTCAAGGTCTTCCCCTACAAGCCTCAGGGCTATCGGGGCATCGACGGGCATTCCGTTCTCAAACTCGTAAACATAGATCCTCGCTCCAGGGTAAGTCTCAAGCGTGTCGCGAAGCTCTTCGATAACCCCGGATATCAGGGGCTGTGCATCTGATCGGATTTCACATAGTATTTCCCCCAGTGTCGACTGTTCACTCTTCTGAAAGACATTATAGAAGACCTGGGGATTGCCCTTACCGATATTTGACATGTAATACCTGATCTCAGGCCTCTGCTCCAGGATTGATTCAACGTAACGCACAACCCTGTCGGTCTCTCCGATATTGCTTCCCCTTGGTGTCTCAACAGTGATCAGGAACTGCGGCAGCCCTGCTTTCGGAAAAAGGCTGAATCCGATCAGGTTAATAAGGAAAAGTGAGGAGAAGAAAAGCAGTGATGCCGCGGCAACAGTCTTCAGAGGATTGCGGAGCGACCAGCCCAGGGCCCTCCCGTAAGTGAAGTCTATCCCCCTGTTAAGCGCCTTCAGAACCCGGTTGCCCTCAGGATCGACACCCGACCTGAAGACATTGCTGGCTATGAAGGGAATAAGAGTGAGAGCAACCAGCAAAGATCCAATTACAATGAATGTGACCGAAGCAGGTAACGACCGCATGTACTTGCCGGCCATGCCCGGAAGGAACATCAGCGGAAGAAAGGCAAGTATCAGGGTGGCGGTGCATCCTGCCACGGCTGTGCCAATCTGCCGGGTAGCGCCTATTGCCGCCTCGCGTGGAGTCTTTCCGGCCCTCACCCAGCGAGAAATGTTCTCGACAACAACTATTGAATCATCTACAAGAAGACCGAGCGATATCACTGCTCCAACTATGCTAAGCTGGTTAATGCTCAGCCCCGACAGGTACAGACCTGTGACTCCTATAAGAAGTGACAGCGGAATTGAAACCATCACAATTGCCGATGCCCTGAGCCCCAGGGGCATAAGGGTGATCAGCACAAGCAGAAAAGCAAAAAGAAAATCGTTCCGGAGCCGTCCAAGCTTGTTCTTCACATTTTCCGACTGGTCGAATCCTCTTTCAATAGCTACTGCCGGCGGCAGTGTTTCACCAAACCTGTCATAAACCCTGTAAATCCTGTCCCTGACCTCATGAATATTCTGGCCCTTCTTCATGCTTGCAATAAGGAATACCGCCCTTCGGCCATTGAAGCGCCCGGTATAAACAGGCTCTCCGTCGGTCCAGCTTACATCTGCTACATCGCGAAGCATCACAATATGACCTTTGTCGGAAGCCACTATCGTCCTCTGCACTTCTTCGAGGCTTGAATAGGATCCGCTCGTCTTCACGTTGAATTTCCGGGGACCTGCCTCTATGCTTCCGCCGGGAATGTTTGCATTCTCACTCTGTATTGCGCTTATAATGCGGGTCAACGACAGGTTGAGCTCGGCCATCCTGGCCAGGTCGACGGCAACTTCAATCTCCCTAACCGGATATGCTACAGCTTCAGCTTTCCTGACTCCTTCCACTGCCGCCAGCTGGTCGCGCAGGCGCTCTGCATAACGCCCCAGTTCCATGTAACCAGCAGTGTCCGATACAAGCGCGCTCTGGACAATATTCGTGTTGCCGGCCTGTATTTTTAAAACCTCAACGCTGTAAAGGTCTGACGGCAACTCGTCACTTATTGTATTTATCTGCCTGAGGATTTCATCATACTTTTTATCGGGATCGGTTTCAGGGCTGAACTCAACTACAATTACAGCAACGCCATCCTTTATTTCAGACTTGATCCTGAGAATGTCCTCGAGCTCATTCATGCTCTCCTCAATCCTGTCTACGACAAGCTGCTCAATATCGGCAGGAGAGGCACCCGGGTAAATTGCTATCACCGGGAAGATCGAAATCGGGAATTCGGGGTCCTCGGCCTGTGGAATGTTAAGCATGGAATATATTCCCAGGGCCACAAGGAGCAGGAAGGCCACTATTGTGAACTGGTAGTTCCTGACTGCTGATTCCGATATTTTCATTTCACAACCTTAACTTTCATGCCTTCCCTGATGTAGGGTGCTCCTGTGGAGATCACCTCCCTCACTCCGGCAGGGAGTCCGCTTACTGCAGCACTGGCGCCTGCAAGGGCAATTATTTCAACTTTTGCTTTCATTGTTTCTCCGCTGCCGTTTAAGTAAAATACAAAACCCGTATTGCCATCAGACTCAACAAGCGACTCAACGGGGATAAGTGAATAAGTACTCCCTCCGGAAGGGAATATTTCGATAGTTGCAATGAAGCCAGAGGCAAGCCTGTAAGCAGTACCCTCAAGCAGTATCTCAACGCCGAATGTCCCTGTAAGGGGATTTGCAATCTCACCTGTAATGTCAATCTCCCCGGGGAACCTAATGCCGGGCCATGCATCGAAGGACACACTAACCGAATCGCCCCTGCTGATTTTTACAATATCCCTCTCAGACAGGCCTGCCTTTACCTTCCACAACTTCCCGGTGACACCGAAAAGGAAAACCGGGTAGCCGGGAGCAACCATCTCACCTGGCCCGACGAGCCTGCGAAGTATAATCCCGTTCTCAGGGGCTGTAATGACAGAACGTGAGCGGTTATACAGGGCGATCTCATAATTCAGCCTTGCAGCACTCAGGGCAGTGAATGCGTTTTGTTTCCTTTCGAGAGTTCCCACACTGTCCCTGTAAAGGCTTTCAGCCCTTTCATAATCTCTTTCAGCCTTCTCAAGTCCTTCACGAGCTATACCTGCATTTGCATTAATTTCAGTCAGGTCAAGCGATGCAAGGACTTGTCCCTTCTGCACCCGCCTGCCTTCTTCAACATGTATTGCACTGATTATGCCTCCGGTCTTGAATGACAGCTTTACCTCGTCGGAAGTTGCCAGGATCCCGGCCGCCCGGACCGGGATACCTGTCTTAGCCTGGGCAACAGGCGCTGTCTTAACGGGAATGAGCCCTTCCGGTGCATTCTCCCTGACTTCTCCCCTTCTGCAGGAGAAAGCAAGTATTGAAAATGACAGAATTAATAATGCAAGGTATCTCATTTTCATGCCGTATTGAATTTTGCTCATCTTATCATCGTTTTGGCAGGCTTCGCATTCAGGCTTGCGCTCCCCTTACCCTCTCTTCCATGTTTGCGGTAATCGCCCTGAATAACCTGCCTACAAGCTCCCTGTCGGTGCTGCCTGCCTTTTCATACAACGAGGCGGCAAATGTAAATATCTCATTCTGAAATGCTTCCTGGGCTTTTAGCACCTTCCGGCCTTTCGCTGACAGCATCAGGTTGACTTCCTTTAAATTCCTGATGTTCTTCCTTATAATCAGCTTCTTTGCGACCAGCTTTGAAATTGTCTGCGATATTGCTCCCTTAGTCACACCCATTACATCTGCGAGGCGGGTTATGTTGATCTCCCTGTTCCTGTCTATCATCGCAATTGTGTGTATTTCTGAGAAATACAGCAGATCACCCGTTCCGTAATCCTTTGGCTTTCTCCCGATTACAGAGTAGAGGTAAAGTATCTTGTGAAACTGGTCTACAAGATCCTGCAGTTCCTGGTTCATGGCTTTTTGTTTAGCAGCTAAACAAAATTAAACAATTTGCAAATCTGAACAAAACTATTCAAGGGAAAAACAATTTTTTTGCGGCGCTCTTGTAACAAAGGAATGCTCAGCACCCTGGCCCTGTCTCTTTATTAAAATTTGATTACCTTTATAAACAGACATGCTTGGCACAAACCCGATCAGCGACTATATACCGTGAAAATTGGAATCATAACCGATATTCATGAGAACGCAGGAATGCTCCAGGAGGCCCTCAGGGCTGCAGATGCCTGGGCCTGTCATGAAATTGCATGCCTTGGCGACATTGCAGGCTTCGACAGGCGTTTTTACAGGCATGAACTAAAGCGGAGCGCCAGCGCCTGCCTTTCTCTTATCAGGGCGAACTGCAGGTGGATAGTTGCAGGAAACCACGATCTTGCCGCGGCTCGAATTTTTAAACAACCTCCCTGAATATATAAACGTTTCTGCCGAAGGAGCCGACTGCCTGTTTTCGCATTACATTTTCCCCGACTGCACAGGATCGACTACCCGTTATGTAGAGAAGAATTCCCAGCTCCGGGACCTCTGGAAATTCATGGACGAAATCGGGTCAGTATATGCATTCACGGGCCACTCCCATGCTGCCTTTACAGGCTTCGCATACAGGCATAACAGCTCCCTCATTCTCCCTTTTATGAAGGCGGTGCACTCGCTCCCGCACGACAGCTACACCCTTGGCACCGGCATGATGCTTTCTGTATTGCCTGCCCTTACAGGCGACGAGGGGAGGGCATGTTTTTCGGTATTTGACACAGGCAGCCTCCAGCTCAGTGTCATACCCCTCAGGATATCATGAAATGCCGGAAATGAAAAGAGGAATAAAATACGGAAAGAACTTCATACTGAGAATTGACATCCCGGCAGTGATAGCCTTTATGTTATTCGCAGGACTCATCTTCATATACCTCATACCCGGTTTTGAAAAGGCAATAATGGACCGGAAAAGAGAGATGATAAAGGAAGTCACATCAACAGCCTACTCAATGCTGGTTTACTACCATTCCCGGGAACTCGCTTCAGAACTGGGCAGTGAGGAAGCCAGGCAGGAGGCCTCGGCAGCCATCGGGCGGATAAGGTATGGAGAATCCATGAAGGACTATTTCTGGATCACTGACCTTCATCCAGTAATGATAGTCCATCCCTACAGGCCCGAACTGAATGGAAAGGACCTTACTGACTTCGAGGATGCATCAGGGAAAAGGGTCTTCGTTGATTTTGTAAGGTCTGCAGGTAATGGCGGCGAAGGTTACGTAAGCTATATGTGGCAATGGAACGATGATTCAACCCGCACTGTGCCCAAACTGTCGTATGTGAGGCTCTTCGAACCGTGGGGCTGGGTAATCGGAACAGGCATTTACATCGACGATGTAAAGACCGAAATACGGCGCATAGAGTTCAGGGCCTTGATAATATCGGCAATAATTGCCGTCGTGATTATTGCCCTGCTCACAGTAATCTCAATCCAGAGTCATCAGATTGAAAATAAAAGGGCAGTCGCCGAGACTGAGCTCCACCGGTCGCGCGAATTATACAAAGCCCTTGCCGAAGCATCAAGGGAGGGTGTGCTCATCTGGTCATCCGCCGGACTTCAGGCAAATAAAGTGCTGCTTTCGTGGCTTGACCTCACAGGGGACGAACTGCGTGACCTTCACCCGTCGCTTGTGCTTGAAAAGCTCGATTTCGTTTTCCCCGAAAACTCTGACAGCCTCTACGACAACCTGGATTCTGCAAGGTATACCGGTGCTCAGATCATGACGAAAACAGGGTCGCTTATAAATGCTCATGCCGACTTCTCGCGGATTGAGATAGGCGGAAGAAAAGCTGTAATTGCCGTACTCACTCCGGTGCCGGTTCCGAAGGAAGCCGGCTCAACAATTATTCAGCTGTCATCGGCTGATCGATCCGAAAAAGGATTTTTCCGCATTGCACCCGGGCTGTTTGAAAACGAAATTGCAAAGGCAGTCACTGCAACTGAATTGTCTGCTGTTTTTAAGGGCTGCAGGATGCTTTCAGCATCAATGATCCTTGACGGGGCCGATCCGGTTGCCGTCAGCGGTTTCGTATCGCGCATTGCCGACTCCATCTGCAAAAGAGTAATAGAAATATGCCTCTCCGAATCGTCCCGGCCTCCCTGCAGCTTCGCCTTTATCCAGACAGGAAGCGCCGGAAGGATGGAACAGACACTCTGCACCGACCAGGATAACGGTATTATTATAAGCAATGCCGGCGCGGATGATATTGAGACTTCAGTTGCTTATTTCACTGAACTTGCCGTGCGGATAAACAGGATGCTTGAAGAAGCCGGTTATGCGTCATGCAAGGGAGGCAATATGGCTAGCAATCCTAAGTGGTGCCGCCCCCTCGATGACTGGAAAGCATATTTTTCGGGATGGATAAAGGCCCCCGGCCCTGCGGAACTGCTCGACATAAGCATCTTCTTCGATATCAGGCACTGCTATGGTGACAGCAGCTTAACTGCTGAACTTAAAGATTTCATAGGCAGGGACCTCGTGGCTACCGACATTTTTTTTCACCACATGGCTTTGGGCTGGAAGGAGTATCTCAGGGCTGTTCACCTGTCACCTGACAGAAAGACCGACATCAAGAAGATAATGATGCCCCTTACCGGCCTTGTAAGGCTTTATGCGCTGAAAAACTCAGTTGCCTCAACAGCCACAGGCGACAGGATTGCTGACCTTCATTCGGCAGGCACCCTGCCCCTGAAACTTCTCAGAAGCTCGCTGAAAGCTGCCCGTGATCTTACTATGCTCCGCCTCCGTCACCAGGCTGAGTGCATTGCCAGGGGAGAAACCGCTGACAACCTGATTGATTTTGCAAGCGGGCACCCGGAACTCTTCCCCCTTGCTGAACAGGCGCTGTCAGCCGTCAGGGATCTGATGCTGCAGGCTGATGCTGATTTCTATACTTCAGAAATCTAAAACCTGAAGATCGTAGCCAGGAGTATTCTCAGGTTCGATACTCCTTCCGCATTGGTAACAAGGCCGTCGCTACCGGCGGTACCGTAAGCAGCAGTCGTGCTTTCAATTTCGGCCGACACTGTAAAGCGCCCCTCTGTAACTGTAACCCTGGGCGAAATCCTGAAAATATGACTTATGTTATTGCCGCGACCGTAAAATGAACCTGTGACATCGTCAGAGGCACCCAGGTTCCTGCTGTAACCTGCAAATAAACCCGCATTCACTTTCTTTGCGTTTGTCGAAATATCGGCCCAGCCGTTGAGAGTGCTGTAATTTGTGTACTCACGTGCCCCGCTGACGGGATCGGCTGTCCCTGTAACCGCATATCCGCCTATCATAACAAGGTCGCTGGCATTCTGAGCCCATATTCCCATAACTGATAATGTAAACGGCGTGGTTTTAAACTTAACATTCGCAAAGGCAGCAATGCTTCCTATCCTTTCATTTGTTTCAACATTAAGCGATGTGCGCAGTTCAGGCCTCAGGTTCTTATAATCGAAACCCGCCCAGGCGGTTACCTTTTCACCCGCTGCCACCCTGACCTGCCCGTTAAACCCCGGCAATCCGCTGTTCCTCATATATTTGTTGCTGCCTCCGTCGGGACCGGAAGATACAAAATCACGCTGCGCATAAGCAGTCGCAATTGCCGAAACTTTACCAAAAACGGCCGTGAACCTTACCTGTGGATTCCTGCTGAAAGGAGTAAAAGGCGCTCCCGTGTTGAAGCTGACTGTCCCCGGGAATGATTCAGTGGGGAAAAGGGGGTGCCAGTACTGGCCGGCAAGAAGCGAACTCTTCGCCCAGTCAAGTTTCACATAGGCATGCCTGAGCCTGAATCCATTGATATCCGATTCGGAAGTGCCGAAGAACTCTGCTTCAATCACACCCGATGTCTTTGCACCGAAGGCATCCGGCCCGCTTATGTCACCTTTCAGGCGGGTCTGTATGCTCAGCATGTGAAACGAGGGATTGGCATTCAGGTCATTTCCCTCACTGTCGTTAAGAACATTGTCAGGATAAAGATAGAAATGGCCCTCCCTGATGCCGTTCGATGCTCCCGACTGCCGGGTGTCGTAAAAGATGTCATTCTTGACGAAACCCGAAAACTTTATTCCCCATGAAGGGTCAGGTGTCTGCGAGTGCAGGCTTAAAAATCCCGCCCCTGTGAGCAGGAGAAGGAAAATGCTTTTCTTCATGATATCGATCTTGTTATTAATGCCTGTCTGTTCCAAAGGCAATATTAGTTATTATTCATTCCTTTTTCAGCCGCTCCGGCGGGAAAAGGGATTCCACGAGCGAAGGTTTTTCAGGTTTGCCACCCATCAAAACGCTCAGATTGCTTTTCGCGGTCCTGTTGCCGGCCCAGAGCTCCAGCGCCCTGTTCAGAAATATAAGCGAGGAATCGACATCCCCAAGGTGCCTGTAAATTGCCGCCTTGTTTGTAAAACTCACCGAAAGCCTTCTTTTAGTTTCAATCTGTGCAGCTGCAAGCGACTTTACCCTTCTTCCCAGAATCCTGTCGTAGTTGAGTCCTGAAAATGCAGGATCGTCTTTTTTCATGTAAGGCTCAATGGCGGCCCTGAGCTGAACCTCATCCTGTCCGCCCCAGGCCATTATCCATCTTTCGTAAACACTTATGCTGCTGTCGCAATATTGCATGGCCATATTCAACATAATCTCCCTGCCGCTTTCCGATAAAGTTGTATCATAGATTGCTGAGAGGAGAAGCATCGAGCATTTGTTGTTCTGGATTATCCCAGGCTCAAATGAGTCACAGTAGTCCGGCAGACTCCTGAAGATTGCAGCTGCGCTGTCGAGACGGGCAAAGACAGCTGTAACAGGCTCGTCAGCACGCAGTTCACTGCTTTCGTTCAGTATCCGGCGGGCTTCAAGGATACGCGGATCCTCAGCCCTGTTGAGCTGTCTGTAATAAATCGCTGCCGCAAGCACTGCAAGCAGCGAAACAACCAGGGTTATAAGAAATACAACCCTGGTTCCACGTGTAACCACTACTAAATCGCTGATTTTCATCAGTTATGCACCTGCTCTGCAAGGAATTTCTTGATTTCCTGCGGAGTTGGCTCGGTGAATTTTGAAACAACAATGTTTGCTATAATTGCAAGCGGGGCTCCGATCCAGGCAAAATACCATACGTTAAGCCAGTACGACACGAACTCCTGCCCCGGCAGCCTGCCACCCGCAAGACCTACAAGGAAGTATGTTATCGATATGGCCGTGACTATGATGCCGGTAAGCAGGCCTGCCTTGGCCCCTGACCTGTTGGAGCCGCTCCACCATATACCCAGCAGGAACAGGGGAAAAATTGTGCAGGCAGCCATCGAGAAGGCTACCGAAACAAGCTGCGCTATGAGCCCGAGCTTTAGCAGGGCCACTACAGTCACGGCCACAGCCATTATTATTGTTCCTATCCTGGCAATCCTCAGCTGCACCTGGGGTGTAGAGGAGGGATTGATGACCTTGACATAGAGGTCGTGCGAAAAAGCCGAAGCTCCTGCAACAAGCAGTCCTGACACAGTTGAAAATGCAGCCGATATTGCCCCTGCGGCCAGAAGGCCCACAACAAGCGAGTTAACACCCCCTAACTGGGCGGTGTAAACGACAATCGCGTCCTTTGCAAGCGAACCCACGTCGGGATGCGAGGACAAAAGCTTTCCGAAGGTTGAATAAGCAGGTGCCGTCCAGTAAACAAGGCAGATAAAGAACAAACCCCAGACAACTGACCACCTTGCATCAGATACCTTGGGTACCACATAGAAGCGCTGAATTACATGGGGCAATCCTGCCGTTCCTACCATGAGTGAGAAGCATATTGCCATCCACTGGAAGAAGGTTGTGCCGGTCGACGGATCCCAGGGCATTGCATACTCAGGACTCGGAACTATTGCAAGATCCTGCCCGTATGCATTCAGCAGAGCCGCACCTCCTGAGATATTCGGCGCCTGTATCCCCTGGATCACATCAGTAACCGCTGCGCCGTATCCTAACTGTGGGACAAGCCAGAAATAATCGAACTTGAAGGCCATTATGAACACCGGGATAATGAATGAGACAACAATAATTACATACTGGATCTGCATGTTCTTGGTGGCTCCTATCATGCCTGAAATCAGTGTGTAGACCAGGACCACAGACGAACCGATTATTACGGCCCAGGTGTAATTAAGGCCGAGGATCCATTTGAACATCAGCCCTATGCCTCCAAACTGTCCGACACAATATGCAAATGATATGAGTATTGTGAAGATTGCGCTCAAAATTCTCAGGTCGCGCGAATAATAGCGGTCGCCAATAAAATCGGGTGCGGTGTATTTGCCATATTTCCTTATCTGTGCGGCCATCAGTATAAGCAGCAGCACGTATCCGCCCGTCCAGCCAACAACATAGGCAAGACCATTGTAGCCAAAACCATACATCATGCCGGCCATCCCAAGAACAGATGCCGCGCTCATCCAGTTTGAAGCAATTGCCATACCCGATCCGACTCTCGAGATTTTCCGGCCTGCTGCGTAATAGTCCGCCGGATCCTTGGCCCTGAAGAAGATACCTACAAGAACGAAGGTTACAAGCGTGGCAATCAGAATAATCGCCGGTCCGGCCTTAAAACTGCCTTCAAGCTGAGTCAGGTTCTGAGCATTGAGGGGCAAAAATGCAAGCAGGGAAAGAACTAAAAATATAAGTGTCTTTTTCATATTCATAAGCATAAATCATTCAACAATTCCTTCCTTTTTCAGATGCATCTCCATGCGCAGATTGTACAAAATGCAAAGGAAGACGAACAGCACCAGCAGGAAAAATGCAGTGTAGAAGTAATGAAAGGGAAATCCAAGGAACCTGGTGTCGGTTAAAACCGACTGGTTATGGGTGAGATAAAGTTTCATCATTGCATCCAGGCCCACGAACTCCTCCCCGGTAACAGATCCTGAAAAGTCAGGCAAAAGAGTACTTACAAGTATTGATGATTCAATTGTGCCGCTTTCAATTCCTGTGAACTGAGCCAGCCTGTCAGCAAGCATCCTGCTTTTCCCGGTGATGCTCTCCCTCATCCTGAGAAAATCATCATCCTTCAATCCCTGCAGTGAAGACTTCATCGAAATCAGTTCACCGGCACTTCCGGCAATTGCGGCCCTGGCTGAACTGTCGGGTGCAAGGCCGAGGGTAACAGAGGTAATCGCTTTGCCGAGCACTTTCTGCCGCGCGATCAGCT
>JALOMK010000126.1 GCA_025455505.1 Bacteroidales bacterium | reverse complement strand
GTCAATTCCTGACAGATATATTCTCAATAGCCGATATCCTTCTCACCGACAGGGATGACATGGTTCAGAAGGGCTATGGGTGGATGCTGAAATCATGCAGCCAGGCACATTGCGAAGAGGTTTTCAGGTATGTCATGGAAAGAAAGGACAGGATGCCAAGGACAGCTTTCAGGTATGCAATAGAGAAAATGCCAATGGAATTAAAAACAAGGGCCATGTCAAAATAGTCCGTACACTTTTATAATTTTACCGTTTAAACAATCAGTAATGAGAAGAATCCCCTTTTTACTTGTTTCACTATCAATATCCTTATCTATCATGGGACAGGACAGGATTACAGGCCGGGGCTTTGCCACCCGCTCCGAAGTAATTGCCAGGAATGGAATGGCTGCCACGAGTCAGCCCCTTGCCACCCAGGCAGCGCTGGATATTCTCAAGCGGGGAGGAAACGCAATAGATGCAGCAATTGCCGCAAATGCCGTTCTCGGGGTTGTTGAACCCACCGGATCAGGAATCGGAGGTGACCTTTTTGCAATAATATGGAGTGCAGAGAGGGGAAAACTTTATGGGCTAAACGCCAGCGGAAGGTCACCTCGTTCACTGAAACTTGAATATTTCAGGGAAAACGGGTATGAATTCATTCCTTCCTACGGGCCACTGCCCGTCTCAGTGCCAGGCTGTGTAGACGGGTGGTATGAGATGCACGAGATGCTTGGAAAGATTCCAATGAAGGATATACTTCAGCCTGCAATTAACTATGCCAGGGAGGGTTTCCCGCTTACCGAAGTCATTGCATTCGATCTTGCCAGGGGAACAGAACGCCTGAAGGAGTATCCGAACATAAAAGAAGTTTACATGCCCGGGGGGAAGGCCCCTGCCAAGGGAGAAGTATTCAGGAACCCGTTACTTGCACAGACACTTGAAAAGATTGTAAAGGGAGGAAGAAATGAGTTCTACCGGGGAAGCATAGCCAGGGATATTGAAAGCTTTATGAAAGCACAGGGAGGATTTCTTACATATGATGACATGGCAAGGCACAGATCAGAATGGGTAGAGCCTGTCAGTACAAATTACAGGGGCTTTGATATCTGGGAACTACCCCCGAACGGACAGGGTATCGCGGCACTTCAGATACTCAATATCCTTGAAGGATATGATCTTGCATCCATGGGCTTCGGTTCTGCCGAGTATATTCATCTCTTCACTGAAGCAAAGAAGCTTGCATTCGAGGACAGGTCAAAGTATTATGCTGATCCGAGGTTTAAGGATATTCCTGTCTCACAACTTATATCTAAAAAATATGCGGCAGAAAGGCGAAAGCAGATAGACAGGAACAAGGCTGCACTTATTTATGAGCCCGGTAAAATTGAGGCTGCAAACACTATTTACCTCACTGTTGCAGACAAATACGGCAACATGGTATCTCTGATACAGAGCAACTACAGGGGCATGGGATCGGGGATGTGTCCGACCGGCCTCGGTTTCATACTGCAGGACAGGGGCGAAATGTTCACCCTGGCGGAAGGTCACAATAATGTTTATGCCCCGGGGAAAAGACCATTCCACACAATCATTCCGGCTTTCATCACAAGGAACAACAAGCCCTACATAAGTTTCGGGGTAATGGGCGGTGATATGCAGCCTCAGGGACATGCCCAGATTGTGATTAACCTCATTGACTTTAAAATGAATCTCCAGGAAGCGGGAGACGCTCCAAGGATTCACCATGTCGGTTCTTCGGAACCGACAGGACAGGCAATGACAGACGGAGGCATTATGTACCTCGAAAGCGGTTTCAGACCTGATGTAATCCAGCGACTGATGGCCATGGGCCACAGGATTCAATGGGATCTTGGAGGCTTCGGAGGTTACCAGGCCATCATGTGGGACGATAAAAACAAAGTCTGGTTCGGAGCCTCGGAATCCAGGAAGGACGGCCAGGCAGCCGGCTATTGAAAATGCTGGCCGGATTTCTTTTCCTTTCTGATATCATCAAGTATGTCTATGGCCTTAGGCCGTGCTATTTCATAATCTGAACATACCTGGTCAAGCGAGATATACTGTTCAATACCGGCTTTTACAAGAGAATCATACACTCCCGGCCTTACTCCCGACAAAACAACCTCTACCTTGTAATTATGCAGGGTCTTAAGAACCTCCTTGAAATTGTGCATCCCAGTTGCATCAATAAATGGCACGTTGCGCATCCTGAGTATTATGACCTTCGACCTGATGCCGACCTCCTTCAACACTTCCTTGTACTTGTTGGCTGCACCGAAGAAGAAGGGTCCGTTGATCTCATAGATTGATAAACCATCAGGCAGTGAAGCATAGTCATCAATAAAATCCTTATCATTCTCAAGCGAGTAGACTTCTCCGAGTTTTGCCATCCTCTGCATGAAAAGCATTGCAGCAAGAACCATCCCAACCTCAATTGCTATCGTTAGATCAGCAAAAACAGTCAGCAAAAATGTAACAACAAGAACAACAGCATCATACCTTGCTTCAGGAAAGACACAAAGGATCTCCACTCGCTCATGTTATAGGCAACCACTACAAGAATCCCCGCCAGGCAGGCAAGCGGGATCTTTGCAGCATACTTCCCGAAAAAGAGCATAATCAGCAGCAGGGTCACCGCATGAACCATTCCCGCTATTGGTGTGCGTCCGCCATTTTTAACATTTGTTGCTGTACGGGCTATTGCCCCTGTTGCGGGAATTCCCCCGAATATCCCCGAAGCAATATTGGCAATGCCCTGGGCAATAAGTTCAGTGTTCGACCTGTGGTTACTGCTTATCATGCCATCCGACACAACAGCTGACAGGAGTGATTCTATAGCACCAAGCAGTGCAATTGTCAGCGCTGGCTGAATATACAGGGCAATGTTGCCCGGATCGAACGAAGAAAAATCTGCAAAAGAAATAGTCCCCGGAATAATCCCGAAAACGCTCTCTATTGTGCTTACAGGCAAATCAAAAAGCTGTACCACAACAGTCAGCAGTATGATTGATATGAAAGCACCCGGAATCTTGCCCGTAAGTCTCTTTGAATAAACGCCTATCAATACTGTAGCAACAGCTATTGATACAGCATACGGATTAATTTCTTCAAGGCTTGAGAAATACAGTTGCCATTTTCCTGTAAACTCTGATGGGAGTTTTTCAAGATCCAGCCCAAGAAAATCATTAACCTGCGAAGTAAAAATAATCACCGCAATGCCGCTCGTAAAACCGACAACAAGGGGCAGGGGTATGAACTTTATCAGTGTGCCAAGTCGCAGAAGCCCGAAAACTACAAGAATTATACCCGCGAGAATGGTTGAAATTATGAGTCCTTCGATTCCATAAGTACCTACAATACCAACGACAATCACAACAAAAGCTCCTGTAGGCCCGCCAATCTGAACCCTGCTTCCGCCAAGAAGGGAGATTAAAAAGCCAGCAACCACTGCAGTTATAAGCCCTTTCTCGGGACTTACACCTGAGGCAATTGCAAATGCTATCGCAAGAGGCAGTGCAAGAATCCCTACTATTATTCCGGACAGAATATCGGTCTGGATCTGTTGCCTCTTATAACCAATCCTTTTATAAAGTGAAATTGTCTTAGGCAGGAATACAGGTTCCATAATCAGAAATTATGGAAGACAAAGGTAATACATTTGCTGAAAAGTTACCTGCAGATGCTGCCTTATTAAAGCTAACTCAAATTAAGCTGCATTTCTTCCTTCTTCTCAACCACTTCAAGCACCTTTGTGCTGCCTCCTGTTTCAAGGTTTATCACATGCGGAACATTCGTTTTCCACGATCCGCCTGTGAAGTCTGGAATATCTACTGACTGCGACCTGTTTGCAACAGACCACTCGCTCAGCGGTGCAATAACGCTCCAGGCTGCGCCGTCATAAACGTCCTGGTCAAGCGGTAACCCGTTTCGCAGGCAGTCGATAAGCCTCCAGTCCATAATGAAATCCATGCCGCCATGGCCGCCGACTTTTTTTGCCATCTCCCCCACTCTCCTGATTATTTCAGGAGTGTACTTTTCCCAGATCACCTTCATCTGTTCCTCATCCGACCAGCGCTCTCCGAGTGCAATAAGAGCCCTGGGGTATTTTACAGCCATACCCTGGGTTCCCTTGACGAGGTGTATCCTTGAGTAAGGTTGCTCCGAAGACACATCGTGCTGGACCATTATTGATTTTCCCAATACAGTTTTAATTATTGTCGTGTTCATATTCCCCCGGAAGGAGGAATCTTTCCACTCACCGTAAAACTGATCATTCTTAAGCAACTCACTCTGGCGCTGGGCCATTGAAAAATCATTGGTTGACACTGAAGAAAGGTAATCCATCCTGTCGCCCCTGTTGATATTTAAAGCCTGGCATACAGGGCCAAGGCCATGAGTCGGATAAAGGTTACCGTTCCTGGTGGCGTTTTCCTTCAGCCTCCACATCCCGGTATAGGCGCCGTCGGATTGCCGGTTGTCATCGGGCTTCTTGAAATTGTACCCCATGAGGTTATGTATATAGGCACCTTCCCCGTGTATCATATCCCCGAACAATCCCTGCCTGGCCATATTCAGTGTAAGAAGCTCAAAAAAATCATAACAGCAATTTTCGAGCATCATGCAATGCTTCCTGGTTCTTTCCGATGTTTCAACAAGCTGCCACGCTTCATCCACAGTCCTTGCAATCGGCACTTCGCAGGCGACATGCTTGCCATTTTCCATGGCATACACCGATATGGGAGTGTGCAGAACCCAGGGAGTGCAGGTATAAATGAGATCAATGTCATTCATCTCACATACCTGCTTCCATATTTCTTCACTGCCGTGGAACTCCCGGGCAGGCTCCCTGCCTATGCTCCGGAGGTATTTCTGGGAGCCTTCAACTGCAACCTGCCTCAGGTCGCACAGGGCCCTGATTTCAACACCCTCAATATAAGAAAGCCTTTCGACAGCACCGCTTCCCCTGTCGCCCAGACCTATCACGCCAACCCTAACAAGGGGGATAGCAGGTGCCGCATAACCCGACATATTGAATTTCTGAGTGTGGCTCTTCCTGACTGATTCAAGAATTCCGGGGAGATTTGATTCAGGAGTCGCAGGCGCACAGCCTGTCACAAACCTGGAAGTCATTGCGCCTGCACCGGCAAATGTTGCAGCTTTAAGAAAATTTCGGCGATTGGTAGTCATCTGTTTAAGGTTTAGTTTTTATCCTCAGGGTTAGAATCATTTTTATTTTTATTCCTGTTCCTGACTTTTTCAATTATGTCTTCAATAATACTGCCTGCCAGGTAACCCATTACAAGTCCCCACAATGTGCTTAAATACCATACTGATTTAATAGGGCATGTCCCTGATTTGCAACCGATAAACTTCCAGTATAAAAGTCCCCCGATGCCCCCTGCTATTGTCATTACCACGCCAAGAAGATGCTTCTGCAGATAGTTCCTCATATAAGTGCTTTACGGCAAAATTAACAATCTGAAAATACTTTATCGTACACTAGCCTTATTTTTTTGCTTTCTTCTTCCCAGTTCAGTTCAAGCGATGCCTCCCTGCATTTCAGGCGCAATCCGTCAAGCAACCCGCGGTTTGAAACAAGCCCTGCAAGCACTGCCGATACTGATTCAACAGTGACACTGCCAACGAGAATGCCGCATCCATACTGACGGATTATCCTTGAAACCTCAGGAAGGTCCGAGGCTATTACGGGTACCCCGGCGCTTATATAGTCGAAAATTTTATTCGGAAGGCTGTACCTGTAGTTTATGCCCCTGTCCTTGTCAAGGGAGACCCCTGCATCAGCCATCCGGGTATACTTTAACAACTCTTCCCGGACCACCGGGGGGACAAACTTGATTTTATCATCAGAGCCGGCTGCCTGAACCCTCAATTGCAGACTGCCAAGAATGTCTCCCCTGCCAACTATAAGAAGTGAAACGCCGGGAGTTTCAATAACCGCATCAACAAGCTCCTCAGCTCCCCTGTCAGCATTTATCCCTGTCCCCTGCAACACCAGCAGCAGATCACCTGTGCGGATACCTATCCTGTCACGAGAATAAGTTTCAGTTGAGGAAGAATGGGGAGCCAGGTTCCTTACGACAACCGGAGAAACTGAATATTCCTGCCGATATAGCTCCGCGATTGAGTCACTCACCGTGAATACATACTCAAGACGGGGCAAGATCAGCTGTTCGATAATTTTCCAGAACCTCCTTACTAAAGGCCTTCCCATAAGCTCCCTTGATCCAGTGAAATATTCATGGGAATCAAAAACAAGCGGAATGCCTTTCAGCCTGGACGCCAGGAAAGAGGGAAGCAGCGTGTCGAGGTCATTTGATACGATGACATCAAAGCGGCCTGCAAGCAGGAAAAAAAACAGCCTTATATTGAAAAACATATAAAAGAGGAAGCCTTTTTTGAAAAGCATTCTGAACCGCCTGGATTTGAATGGCAATATTTCAGAAGTGCAGCATAGTCCCCTGAAACGTCCGGCCACAGTTACCTCACTGCCGCAATCCTGAATTACGGAAGCCATCTTTATCACCCGCTGGTCAAAACAAATGCAGTTTGTAACTGCAAGGACTGTCTTGTGCGACCCGGTGTTTTCCTTACTCATCAGACCCTTCTCTTTTTTACAAAATAACACTTATTTGGTGAATTGAAAAGTAAGCAGATTTTCATTGATTCATTTAACTAAAACGCGGGACTGGATCTACGCCATTAAACATATGTATTACATTTGCATAATCAATAAATAGAATGATATTAAAAAACGTATCGTTAAAGGAGTATAACACATTCGGATTAAGGTACAATACTGATTACCTGTTTATTCCGGAAAGCGAAGATGAAGCGGCAGAGTTCCTGGCAGGTGGCAGAAAGGCTGATTATCCTCTTCTTGTAATTGGAAAGGGCAGCAATCTGCTTTTTACATCTGATTTTAACGGCACGATACTTATTCCCGGCTTAAGGGGAATAGAAATTGAGAACAGCGATAGCGACTTGTCGATTGTCGGTTGTGCAGCGGGTGAGTTGTGGGATGATCTTGTTGAATGGACATCGGAAAGAGGCCTCGGGGGACTTGAAAATCTATCTCTGATACCAGGAACTGTCGGGGCCTCTGCAGTACAGAACATAGGAGCCTATGGCGCTGAGGTAAAAAATTATATCATAAGGGTCAAGGCACTGAGCCTGGAAGATGGTACCGTAAAGTATTTTGACAATGATGAGTGCAGGTTTGCCTATCGCAGCAGCATATTTAAATCGTACGGGAAAGGGCTTTATCTTATAACAAAGGTTTGGTTCAGGCTGTCGTGCAACAGCATCCCCGATCTGAGCTACGGCTCACTCAGGGAGGAAGTAAGCAGGATTGGCGGGCCTACGATTCAGAATACAAGGAAAGCGGTTATTGCAATCAGACAGGCAAAGCTACCCGATCCGGCCCGCACAGGCAATGCAGGAAGCTTTTTTAAAAACCCTGTCATTCCTGCCTGGCAGGCTGAAACGCTGAAACAAACCTATCGAACCCTTCCTGTATATCCCGATTCTCCGGGATATGTTAAGATTGCAGCGGCCTGGCTTATAGAGCAGTGCGGCTGGAAAGGCAGCAGAAAAGGAGATGCAGGGGTTCATGACAGGCAGGCTCTCGTGCTTGTCAACTACGGCAATGCAAGCGGGAAAGATATTTATGAATTATCTGAGGAAATCAGGGAGTCAGTCCTGGGCAAGTTCGGAGTGAACCTCGAAAGGGAAGTGGAACTGGTAGGCACTATCTGAATATTCTCCGCTTGTCGAGTTCTCTCTGGTATTGGTTTGCATAACGGTTATGCTCGGCAAGTGTTCTTGAGAAATTATGATAGCCCGAAAAGTCCGGCTTCGCTGCAAAGTACAGGAAATCGTGTTTTTCAGCATTCAACACCGCTTCGATGCCCTCTTTGGAAGGACAGCCGACAGGCCCGGGAGGAAGGCCCTTATACTTATATGTATTATAAGGTGAATCAACAGACAGGTGCACATACAATACTCTCGTAATTGAGAAATCATTCAGGGCATATTTTATCGTGGGACAGGCCTGGAGGGGAATTCCTCTTTTAAGCCTGTTTATGTATACACCTGCAATCCTGGGCTTTTCATCCTTTTTTGAAACCTCATCATCGATTATTGAGGCAAGAATTGACACTTCCTGCGGTTCCAGTCCGGCTGCACTGGCCTTTTGAAGCCTCTCATCATTCCAGAACTTCCTGTATTCCCTCAGCATCCTTTCATACAAGCCACGTGAATCCGTATTCCAAAAAAGTTCATAAGTGTCAGGTATGAATACCGATATGATTGTCTCTCTTTTGAAGCCTTCACCGGCATAATTGCTTTCATCACTGAGGAAGTCAATAATCTGAATCGAATCCGCTTCAATAACCCGACCTATCCTTGCAGCCAGCTGGGGAAGAGTTCGTATATTGCTGAAAGTGAGACGCACAGGTGCCTGATCGCCAGATCTGAGCATATTGACAAGAGCTGCATTGCTCATTTCATCGCTGACTCTGTAACGACCTGGCTTTATGTTTTGAGTATAGCGCTTTCTTTCTGCAACCCAGATAAAAGATTTAATATTCCTGATTTCGAGGTTGTTAGTCAAAGTGTCCATTACTGTCTCGAATGATGCACCTGTGGGGATGAGGAGTATTGAATCCTCTTTCAGGGGTTTGATGTTCCCGCCGAAAACCTGCACATATAAAAAATAAGCCGCTGCTCCCGAAATAAGCAGGGCTGAAAGTACAAGGGCAATAATCAGTTTTTTCATGGGTTTAGACAGGAGTGCAAAATACTTAATATTTTGATAAATTTACGGGTGCAAATTCATCTTAAAAAACAAAACAAATGACAACTTCAATGCTTCTGATATTATTGGCTATAGGTCTCGTTACAGGTGTGATGGCAGGAATGCTTGGCATAGGCGGGGCAATTATAATGATCCCGGCGCTTGCCTTATTCCTGGGGCTCAGCCAGCACATGGCCCAGGGTACAAGCATTGCAGTAATGCTTCCGCCGGTAGGTATTATTGCTGCTTACAATTATTACAAAGCCGGGCATGTGAACATCAAGTTTGCAATAATCCTTGCATGTGCTTTTCTTATAGGTTCCTATTTCGGGTCGAAGTTTGCAGTTACGATTCCCCAGGCCACTCTGAAAAAAATATTTGCCGTTCTTTTGCTTCTTGTTGCGGCCAGAATGCTTTTCACAAAATAGCCAATTAACGACTCAAAGTTCCTCTTCATACTCCCTGAAACAGAAAGAGGCCTCCCGAATTTCTTCAGGGTGCCTCTTCTGCAATGTATTAC
>JALOMK010000125.1 GCA_025455505.1 Bacteroidales bacterium | reverse complement strand
GTCAGAAAACAAGGATGTGCCGATGCCCCAGAAAAAACACGGTCTGCCTCCCTTTTAAAAGAAACCTGAAAACCAGATCAAAGCAACCGCAATGGAGAACATAGAAAATCTCGGTATCCTCAACATAGATACAAGCCTTTACAAGACAAGGCTCAGCAAGAAGTTCAGCTCAAGGAAAAGTTACATCCCTGCCGATCCGCGCCTTATCCTCAGCTTTATACCTGGAACAGTTCTCGATATTCTTGTAAGTGAAGGAGACGGGGTGCAAAAGGGAGATGATCTCATGATCCTCGATGCTATGAAAATGCAGAACAGGTTAAAATCGCCGATCGAGGGGAAAATAAAGAGAATCTGCGCCTCCAGGGGTGACAGGGTGTCAAAGGGTACGCTGCTGATTGAGATGGAATAGCCTAATCAGAAGGTCCCTCCCAGATAAGGTATTCTTTCAAGTCTCCCGGAAGGGCAGGCTGGCCGGAAAAGATTCCGAAAACGCTCGAGCCGCTGCCTGACATTGAACTGTAAATGGCACCTGATTCATATAACCTGTTCTTGAGCTGACCAGTTATCGGGTGCTGCCTGAAAACGAATTCCTCAAAGTCATTTTTAAGATGTAGTTTCCAGTCTTCAACGTGGATGCGGGGAAGATCCTGTACAGAAAAGGCCGGTGTTGACGGTTTGCAATTCCTGTAGGCCTCTCTCGTATCGGAATGGATGCCTGGATTGAGGATTACAAGGTAGTACCCGTGGAGCAGATCAGGGGCCGGACTAAGTATTTCTCCTCTCCCGCCGGCAAATGCGGGCCTGCCTTCAATGAAAAAGGGGCAGTCGCTCCCAAGCGATGCAGCAATTTCAAGCAGTTCAGCGGTATCGGTGCCCGTCCTGAAATATTTCGAAACTGACCTGAGCATGCATCCTGCATCTGAAGAGCCCCCGCCCAGACCGGCACCTGCAGGTATCACTTTATGGAGATGTATGTCAAGGAATGGAACAGGATATGACTCTCTTAATTTTTTGAGAGCCCTGATAACAAGGTTATCATTCATGCTTCCCCCGATATCAATGCCTGTAACAGTAAATTTATCTTCACTTCCGCCGGATACAACGAATTCCAGGACATCGCAGAGATTGACAGGGTAGAAGAGGGTTTCAATATTGTGGAAACCATCTTCCCTTTTTGAAACAATTGAGAGTCCGAGGTTTATTTTAGCCCTTGGGAAGAGTACCATGCCGGCGGATTTTATGCAAAAATACAATTAGCGCTTCAAATTCCGGCATTTAAATTCCCCTCTTGCTTATCAACAAGTTTTTAACAGCTGTGTGTTTGTAATAATAGCTGGCTGTGCCCGCATTTTGAAGCCTTGTATTCCTACCTTTACACGCCTTCGTCCGAAAACGAGGGATTTAATTGTAAGTACCATATAATCAATAATATAACTCATATGGCAAAGCAGCAGCGAACTACAAGGCCACAGGTTACATCACTTCCTGATTTCGGGAAAGTGCCTCCGCAGGCACTTGATATGGAGGAGGCCGTTCTCGGGGCTGTCATGCTTGAAAAGGAAGCAGTTATCACTATTCTCGACATCCTGAGGCCTGAGAGTTTCTATAAGGATGCTCATCAGAAGATCTTCAAGGCTGTGTCAGATCTTTCTTCAAGGGAATATCCTGTTGACCTTTATACTGTTACGGAAGAGCTCCGTGGGCGGCAGGAGCTTGAGGCAGTGGGTGGTCCCGTGTACCTGACCCTTCTTACAACGAAAGTTGTCTCGGCTGCCAATGTGGAATACCACGCTAGGATAGTGGCACAGAAATATATACAGAGGGAGCTGATAAGGGTTTCAACTGAGATACAAAACAGGTCCTTTGATGATTCATATGATGTTACAGAGCTTCTCGACTATTCTGAGAATGCACTTTTTCAGATAGCGGAAGGAAATATCAAGAGGGAGATTGCTCCGATCAATATCGTAATCAAGGAGGCCATCAGGGAAATTGAAGCTGCCGGAAAGAGGGAGGATGCCCTTGTTGGAACACCCTCAGGATTTACAAAGCTTGACAGGCTTACTTCAGGCTGGCAGAAGGCCGAACTTGTGATAATAGCTGCGCGTCCGTCGATGGGAAAGACAGCTTTCGCTCTCTCCATGGCCAGGAACATGGCCATAGACCATGGTAAGCGTGTTGCTATTTTTTCATGCGAGATGTCATCCGTGCAGCTTGTCAACCGTCTGATTGTTGCCGAGACCGAGATCCCTTCCGACAAGCTGAAAAACGGACGTCTTAACGAAGAGGAATGGAAACAGCTCGATACAAGGATCAAGAAGCTTGTCCAGGCCCCGATTTTTATCGATGACACACCTGCAATTTCAATTTTCGAGCTGAGGGCAAAATGCAGGCGCCTCATGGCACAGCACAAGCTCGACATAGTAATTGTCGATTACCTGCAGCTGATGTCAGGTCCTGAGAATGCCGGAAGCCGTGAGCAGGAGGTCAGCAACATATCGCGATCGCTGAAAAGCATTGCCAAGGAACTCAATGTTCCGATCCTGGCCCTCTCGCAGCTCAACAGGTCTGTTGAAATGCGTGGCGGGACCAAGAGGCCTCTTCTTTCCGACCTCAGGGAATCAGGTGCAATTGAGCAGGACGCCGACATGGTTGTCTTCATTCACCGTCAGGAGAAATTCGGGATCCCCGTCTTTGAAGACGGTTCTTCAACAAAGGGAATTGCCGAAATTATACTTGCCAAGAACCGTAACGGCCCTGTCGATGATGTGCGCCTGCGCTTCAGGGAGGAACGTGCCCAGTTCATTGATCTCGATGAGTTCGACCTCCCTGATCCCAGGGATGCTGCCCCGAGCATAACAATCGGTTCAAAGATGAATCACGATAACTTCAGGAAACTGGGCGGCGGTTTCGATGATGAGCATGGCTTCACTGAAGAACCGCCATTCGCCTGATCAATCCGCTTATCAGTCGAATTTGAAGACTATCTTTCCTCCCACGCTGTTGTAGCTGAGGTTTTCAAAACCGGCATAGATCCCTATCTCACCGATAAAAAGGAATTCACTTATTGAATACCCGATCTCGGTGTAGGCGTTGTTGTGTCTTGCCGCGAGGAAGGAAACACTCAGGTTCTCACGCATAAGAGTATTGCTCAGAACCGGAAGCAGCTTGAGGAGAAGATAGGGGGTAGTATATTTGATGTGACCCTCGCCAAACAGCTCCGGATTGTTTAGTGAATAATAGGCGGGAAGCATGAATGCATCCTGGTATTCGCTGATTAGCACCGCCACAGGCTGTGAATTGAATTTGAAGAAGTCGTAGAAGGGAATATGACTGTTATCGAGGAAAGCTCCCGCACGAAGCCTCCATCTGAATTCGCTGAAAGCACCCATTTCCTTTCTCTTCGATGCCTCAATCCTGAATCTGTCATACTGCCGTATGGGTGATGTAAGCTCTTCATAGTTGTTGAAGCCATGCATCCAGGAGAAGTTAAAGGTAGGCCAGTCAGAGCCGGCTGAAATCTTATTGCCGTTATATATCCTGTACCTCTGCCTCGGAGTATATGTAATGCTTGCCAGTAAATCAAAATGCCTTATGTCGCGCACGGCATGCAGGGGATTCCCTCCGGGTTCCAGGTACTTGTTTACGGGTTTGTTTTCAGTGTATTCTGTTTTGGTATCGAAAATCGAAAAGTCGCTTGTGTTTTCAAGTACACGCCTGTCTTCGTAAGCTGTCTTCACTGAGAAGTTCAGCCCGTTTGAAATTTCACCGCTATAACCAAGGCTTGCATAGCGCAGCTCATAGAGCTTCATGTAGTTCTGTTCGAAGAGGAGTGATGTTGCAGTGTTGAGGAGCTTGTTTATTCCTCCGGCAGAGGTGTTGAAGTCATAACTTGTGATCCCTCCCGTTGCAAAAACCTGTCTCTGGTGCATCCTGTCGAACCTGTAGTTTAAGGAGACATTCCACATCAGACGCTCCCTGCTGAAGGCCCAATGAATATCGGGTGCAATTGTTAGTGATTTTCCCTGCTTCCAGTTTTTCGTCAGCCTGAAGTCCATTCCATATGTAAAACCGTCAACTGTATTGAATGTCAGGTATTTCAGATCGGCAATCCCTCCGAAAGTGAATCTCAGTCCCAGTGTGTCGGACCAGGATCTTCCGCCTGCAATATCCCGTACTGTCCTTACAAATCGCTTTTTCTGCATCATGGTATCTGCCCTGGCAGTATCAGCCTTCTGTCTTTGTACAAGACCTGCCGACTTTGTGCTATCGGCAACCCTGATGCTCTTAAGTTCTCCATCCGACAGCGGTATCGGCCTTATCGACGCCCAGAAGGCACTGTCCTTTTTTGCCGCATCCTTCTCAATTGTGCGGGTTGTGTTGTCCTTTATCTCAAGGTTGTTCCTTACGCTGTCGCTTTTGCTGTTCTCGGATTCTTTCTCCATCAACCTTGAAAGTTTGGCCATATCACGGTTGCTTATTTCATCTTTTTCAAGGATTTTGCTTATCTGAGCCTGGGTCTTCGATAAGGTGGTATCGGCTTTTACAGGAGCCTGAGCGGTCTTCCCTGTATAATTTGTTGCGACTGTCTTTGGTTTTTGCAGGGCCAGGTTCTGCTTCACATCAATATATTTCACCGATCCCCCGTAACCGGCATCGGCCTTGAAGCCCATTATGTCGATATTTATCCTGAACTTATGGCTCACAGGCATCCATATTTCATCCTGGACAGGTATATAAAGCTGTTGCACCGATACTTTCCCAACAAGGTTCTCATTTGTCAGATCAACGCTGTGCAGGCACCACAGGTCTTCAATTATATAGATAGTGCCTTCGAATACCTGCTGACTCTTCCTTTTTGGGATGACCTCGATCTTGTTTATTGTGAAATCGCCCTGTGAAGTGGCTCCGAGGTACCTGAACCTGTAGTATGAAAAAGCCTGGGGCGAAAGGGGCGATACCGCAACGTCTGCAAGCACAGGCTGGTAGAAGCTGGCTTCTATAAAGTCCATTGGTGATATGTCATCGCCTTCGTCGGGAAAGGTACTTTTAAACGATATTACCCTTTGTTTATACTTGTCCGGTGCGGTGAATTCCATTTCATTGAACGATTCCATCAGGTAGACATCCCCTGCTTTCATCTGTGTACTGCTTATGACCTCGCCCGACCTGTCGCGGGCCTCTATCTTCATCTGTTTCTGGATTATCTTCGGTATTCTGTTGAGGGTCAGGTTTCCTTTCAGATAAACCTCAGCCTTGTAGTAACTTATATTGTTCAGGTAATAGGGAGCCATACCGATAACCTTACGCATAATTATGTAGGCAGGGTCCTCGCCTGTTGCAGTTATCCTGACCTCCGGGAAAGTGTAATACTGGACGGGTAAAGAGACATTCCTTGTTACAGGGCCATTACCCATGTTGATAACGACCGAAACAGGTTCAAATCCCAGGCTCTGGTATGTTACATTGTAAGTGCCTGGCTTCAGTCTGAGCTCATAATCGCCTTTTGTATTGGCTGTTGTTCCCTGGCGTATCTCCTTTATGTATACTGTTGAATACTGTATGGGTTCTCCCGACTGATTTGTTATCTTCCCTTTGAGGACCTGGGCCTGCGAAAACTCCATCGAAAAAAGGCTGAGAAGTACAATCAGTGAGAGTTTGTTCATTAAAGGCGCATTTTTTGGAATATAACGGGCGAAGCTGCAAAAAGTTACTGTTTACCTGAGACAACAATCACTATTTCACCTTTGGGCGGAAAGGTGCCGTAGTGTTCGGCAAGGGATACAAGGGTTCCCCTTAGAGTCTCCTCATGAATCTTTGTAAGCTCCCTTGATACTGAGGCTTTTCTTTCACTGCCGAAATGCGTTGCCATCTCTTCAAGTGCCCGTACCAGCCTGAATGGTGATTCGTAGAAGATCATTGTCCTCTCTTCCCCTGCCAGGGCGGCCAGTTTGCTGTTTCTTCCCTTTTTCTGGGGAAGGAAGCCTTCGAAGCAGAACCTGTCAGAGGGCAGCCCCGAGTTGACAAGTGCAGGTATGAGGGCTGTCGGCCCGGGCAAAGATTCAACCTCAATGCCCTTTTCGATGCAGCTTCTTACAAGAAGAAAGCCGGGATCAGAAATTGCAGGGGAACCTGCATCTGAAACAAGCGAAACAGTCAAGCCTGCTGCTATCCTGTTGCAGATATTAGCGACAGTCTTATGCTCGTTGAATGCATGATGCGACTGCAGGGGCGTCCGGATGCCGTAATTGTCAAGAAGCTTCCTTGTCTGCCGTGTGTCCTCGGCAAGTATCAGGTCGCAACTGCCGAGTATCTCCACAGCCCTGATAGTTATATCTTTCAGATTTCCAATTGGTGTGGGTACAAGGAAGAGTTTACCCATTGTGCGAAAATTTGCGTTTAACAAGGTCTAAGAGCTGTTTTGAAGCCTCATTATCTTGATTATGACCTGTATAACTCATTAGTATCGCCTTTGCGTCATCAATGCCTGAGGCAATGTCGAGTTTTGCCACTGCATTGCTGTATGCCCCGCTGTCGCCATTGAAGATCTCCCTGATGAAAAGGAACCTGTCGTTGATGCCGATAGCCTCTGCCAGGCTTGAGACTGGTTTCCCCAGGGCTGAAAGATCCTCTTTTCTTGAAGACCCTAGCTGCTCGTTTATTCTGGGCGACAGGTTGCTGAACTGTTCTGCAACAATCTCCTCGGCAGCCTTTTTTTCCGGTACCGGGTTAATAGCTGCCTCCGTGGTTTTTGGTGGCAGCGGTGAGGGTGTCGGAATGACCTGGCCGGGCACCTGTGATACTGTTTCTGCAAAGTTCGCCCCGGGTGTTGTTTTTTCGAAGCGGGGCGCTTCAGGGGGCGAGGCT
>JALOMK010000124.1 GCA_025455505.1 Bacteroidales bacterium | reverse complement strand
TATCGGCGAGGGTTTCCTCGGCAATCTTCTTAAGCCTTGCCTCGGTGTACCTCATTGCTGCCGGACTGTCGCCGTCGACAGACCCGAAGTTTCCCTGGCCGTCGACCAGCGGATATCGCAGCGACCATTCCTGGGCCATTCTCACCATGGCCTCATAAACTGATGAATCACCATGCGGATGGAATTTTCCAAGCACCTCCCCTACTATCCTCGCTGACTTTTTATATGGCTTGTTCGACAATACTCCCAGCTCCGACATTCCAAACAAAACCCGCCTGTGAACGGGTTTCAGACCATCCCTCACATCAGGCAATGCCCTCGACACTATCACCGACATCGAATAATCGATGTACGCCGACTTCATCTCCTCCTCGATATTTACCTTAAGAATTCTCTCTCTCTCCGACATAACAAATTATTAATTAAATAATTACGATCCTGGCAAACCCGGTCTGACAGGAATTACGAAAATAGCTAAAATTTGGCTATTTTTGTTGTAAATGAGCTGTGAATTTTTAACATTCATTGTTTATAAAAGGGCATGATAATTGACAATCATAAAATGTGCTTGAATTAACTTTGAAAAGTGGTCCCTGGCGGAGTTTTCAGCCTTGCTACTGACATTTTGGCGCATCATGGATTTCAGGTTTAATAAAAAGAAATAACGATATATGGATTCACAGTTTTCGCAAAGAGTCAAAGATATCCTTGGATATTCCAAGGAAGAAGCCATTCGTCTGGGCAACAGTCATATAAGTCCGGAGCATTTGTTCCTTGGCATTTTGAGGGACGGAGAAAGTGTTGCAATAGAGATACTTATTAACCAGGGTGTGGATCTCCTTGTTCTTAAAGGATCCCTGGAGAAAAGCATTAAGGTTGAGAGCCCGGTGCCGGTTGCAGATCATGAAGTGATTCCTCTTCTGCGGAGTACCGAAAGGATACTCAAGCTTGTTTATCTCGAGGCTAAAGCATTAAAGAGCGGAACAATAGATTCTGAGCACCTCCTGCTTGCAATACTTAAGGATGAGAATGCTCTTGTAACAAGGTTCCTGTCCGAACTTGATGTTGATTATCAGTCAGTTCGTCGGATGATAGAATCTGATCCTGGCCCGTCGGCCAGGGCTGATTTTCCTAAGGATGAGGATGATGAAGGACAGAGTTTTTCAGGATCAGGCAAGGGTCAGTCCGGTTCTTCTGCGGCCCCGAAGTCTTCATCGGACACTCCTGTGCTTGATAATTTTGGTATTGACCTTACAAAAGCAGCTGAAGAAGGCCGTCTCGATCCAGTTGTCGGACGCGAAAGGGAGATTGAAAGGCTGGCTCAGATACTGTCACGCAGGAAGAAGAACAACCCTGTATTAATTGGTGAGCCCGGTGTAGGCAAGTCAGCAATTGCTGAGGGTCTGGCTCTCAGGATCGTTAAGAAGAACGTATCGAGGGTCTTGTTCAACAAGCGCGTTGTGGCCCTTGATCTTGCTTCAATTGTTGCAGGAACCAAGTACAGGGGACAGTTTGAGGAGCGCATGAAGGCAATTCTCAATGAGCTTTCAAAGAATGATAACATTATTCTGTTCATTGACGAAATACATACTATTGTCGGTGCCGGCGGAGCAACCGGTTCGCTTGATGCAGCCAACATGCTGAAGCCTGCCCTGGCCCGCGGTGACATCCAGTGCATAGGCGCAACCACCCTGGACGAATACAGGCAGCACATAGAAAAGGACGGGGCGCTGGAGAGACGTTTTCAGAAAGTAATAGTTGAACCGACTTCAATTGAAGAGACGATTACTATACTTCATAATATTAAGGAAAGATACGAGGAGCACCATAATGTTTCATATACTGATGATGCGATAGATGCCTGTGTAAAGCTAACAAACAGGTATATATCCGACCGCCATCTGCCTGATAAGGCCATTGATGCGCTTGATGAGTCAGGGTCGCGGGTACATATCTCAAACATAGTTGTCCCTGAAAAAATACTCAGCCTTGAGAAACAGCTCGAGGATACAAAAAAGGAAAAAATGTCAGCCGTTAAGAACCAGAACTTCGAGAAGGCTGCCAGTTTCAGGGACAGGGAGAAGGACCTGCTTGACATGATAGAGCTTGAAAAGAAGAAATGGGAAAAGGAACTGGCAGTTAACAGGGAATTAGTTGACGCTGAAAAAGTTGCAGAAGTTGTGGCGATGATGACAGGCGTTCCTGTTCAGCGCATAGCCCAGACGGAAGGAACACGTCTTCTCAAAATGGCCGATGAGCTCAAAGGCAGTGTTATTGGCCAGGATGAAGCCATTCTTAAGGTTGTGAAATCAATCCAGCGCAACCGGGCCGGGCTCAAGGATCCCAATAAACCTATCGGAACATTCATTTTCCTTGGTCCTACAGGCGTGGGAAAGACACAGCTTGCAAAGGTTCTTGCGAAGTTCCTTTTCGATACAACTGATAACCTGATCCGTATCGACATGAGCGAGTATATGGAGAAATTTTCTGTTTCCCGTCTTGTCGGTGCGCCTCCCGGGTATGTAGGCTATGAAGAAGGCGGGCAACTTACCGAAAAGGTAAGAAGAAAGCCCTACTCCGTAGTACTTCTTGACGAAATCGAAAAAGCACATCCCGATGTATTTCACATCATGCTTCAGGTACTCGATGAAGGACAGCTTACCGACAGTCTGGGGCGCAGGGTTGACTTCAGGAATACGATAGTGATACTCACTTCAAATATCGGCACCAGGCAGATATCCGAGTTCGGTCATGGCATTGGCTTCGATACAGCAGCCAAAAAAGCATCAAGGGATGAACATGCCAGGAGCATCCTTCAGAAAGCGCTGCAGAAGACCTTCGCTCCGGAGTTTCTGAACAGGATCGATGATGTGATAATGTTCAATTCACTGGGCAAGGAAGAAATAAACAAGATAATTGACATCGAACTTAAAGGACTTTACGACAGGGTCAAGTCGCTGGGTTACAACATAAAAATATCTGCCGCTGCCAGGGATTTCATTGCCGAAAAGGGATTTGACGCCAACTACGGCGCCAGGCCTTTGAAACGGGCAATACAGAAATACCTTGAAGACCCGATGGCTGAAGTTCTGATAAAGTCTTCCCTCACTGAAGGAGACTGGATCAATGTTGGTTTCAACAGCGGAAAGTCGGAGATAAAGATCAAAATTCAGAAGAAGCAGAAAGCTGATCAGGCGGGTACACCGTAGAGGTCGAATTCCTCTGCCTTTGTTATCCTTATGTAATAGAAAAGACCAGGTGTGAGACCTGATGATACAGGAATCAGTACTTCCTGGTCTACTTCGGGGGAATCGTATTCTGTCCTTCCAACAAGGAACTCCCCGTCCCTCCTGTCGATCAGTACTTTAAGTGTTTTTCCTACGTACGACCCGTTAAGTTCTGCGGATATCCCCTGTTGTATTTCCATCAGTTCAGCCACTCTGCTTTGCTTTGTATCCTCCGGGATATCGTCATTGTAGTTAAGGAATGAATAAGTGTCCTCTTCATGTGAATACGCAAAGACTCCCAGCCTGTCGAACCTGAAGCTGCTGACGAAGTCGCGCAGCAACCCGTATTCAGTTTCCGTCTCGCCCGGGTGACCGGCAATCAAAGTAGTCCTTATGACTGCCCCGGGTATTTCTTTCCTTAGCGTATTCAGAAGCTTTTCAGTGTCCTGCCTTTTATGCGACCTTTTCATCAGGCCAAGCATCGTGTCGGTAATATGCTGAACTGGTATGTCGATGTACTTGCAAACCCGGGGATTGTCGCGGATCACTGGTATGAGTTCCGCCGGGAAGTTAGCAGGGTAAAGGTAATGAAGTCGAATCCATTCAAAATTTGTGGACTCAAGCAATTTAAGTACAAGTTCAGGGAGGGCCTGCTTCCTGTAAATGTCAAGGCCGTACCAGCTCAGGTCCTGGGCCACAAGGATAAGTTCCTTCACTCCTTTTCGCTCAAGCGTTTCTGCCTCGGCAAGGATTTCCTCAAGTGTCCTGGAGATGCATTTCCCGCGGATGAGAGGAATAGCGCAGAATGCACATGTGCGATCGCAGCCTTCAGAAACTTTCAGGTAAGCGTAATGACCGGGACCGGTGATTGTCCTGTCGCCAAGAAGATCATCTCTTCGTCTCAGCCCCAGTTCCGAAAGAATGTCATTCATGTTATTCACTCCGAAATACCTGCTTACCTCAGGGATTTCATTCCTTAGTTCATCCATGTAGCGTTCAGCAAGGCAGCCCATGACGAACAGATCCCTGATATCTCCTCTCTGTTTTGCTCTGACATGGCCAAGTATTGTGTCGATGCTCTCCTGTTTCGCGTCATTTATGAATCCGCAGGTATTGATTATTACTGTTCCTGCATCGGTGCTATCAGAGTTATGGACAATTTCATAGCCTCCTGCTTCGACCTGTTTCAACAGTTTCTCTGAATCGACAAGATTCTTTGAACAGCCGAGGGTAAAACAAGAAGGTCGTCAATTTTCTCACCGACCCCGATGTACTTCACCGGTATTCTGAACTGGTCGGAAATTCCTATAACCACTCCTCCCTTTGCAGTTCCGTCGAGTTTTGTGACAGCGATGGCGCTGACTGCAGTGGCGGCCGTGAATTGCCTGGCCTGTTCAAAAGCATTTTGTCCTGTAGATCCGTCAAGGACAAGTAGTACTTCATGAGGAGCTTCGGGGATGACCTTTTCCATCACTTTCTTGATCTTTGAAAGCTCATTCATCAGGTTTATCTTGTTATGGAGGCGTCCTGCCGTATCTATTATTACTAAATCAGTTCCGGAGGAAACGGCTGAGCGGAGGGTGTCGAAGGCCACAGATGCAGGATCGGAGCCCATTTGTTGCTTAACGACAGGAACCCCGGCCCTGTCGGCCCATACCTGCAGCTGGTCGATTGCGGCTGCCCTGAATGTGTCGGCAGCTCCAATTAGAACACTCCTGCCGGATGTTTTGTATTTGTGTGCAAGTTTTGCAATTGTTGTTGTTTTGCCGGCCCCGTTGACACCAACAACCATAATTACGAACGGTTTCTTATCCTGTCCTGTCCCATAAACATTCCCGTCTCCTGCTGTATTCTCTTCGAGGAGTGCAACTATCTCTTCCCTGAGAATTGCATTTAGTTCGGCGGCATTAATGTATTTGTCCCTTGCAACCCTTTTTTCAATTCTTTCTATTATTCTAAGTGTAGTTTCTACGCCAACGTCAGACGATACGAGTACCTCTTCAAGGTTATCCAGGACCTCCTCGTCTACCTTTGATTTGCCAATAACAGCCCTTGACAGCTTCTGGAAGACGCTCTCCTTTGTTTTTTCAAGTCCTTTGTCGAGACTCTCTTTTTTCTCTTTTCCCAGAAATCCAAAAAAGGCCATCGGCGCTGTTTGTTTATTGATGAAAGATGTCTGAAAAAAAAGCTTCCCCCGTACAGAAGGAAGCTCTGGATATCTTAAAAAATCAAAAAGTACTTACTTCTTTGTGAAGAAGTCCTTTATATGATCATTATGCACGATCTCTTCCTTGAACTGGTAGGAACCGGTCTTGTCTGACCTGGTCATCTTGATGCACTTTGTGAAGGATTTACCTGCTCCTGTTTTAAGCGCCGCAACAACTTTCTTTGCCATTTTATATACAATTTATTTGATTTCCCTGTGAATTGTATGTTTCTTGAGAACAGGATTGTATTTCTTCCTTTCAATGCGGTCAGGAGTATTTTTCCTGTTCTTTGTTGTAATATATCGTGAAGTTCCCGGCATGCCACTCTCCTTATGTTCAGTGCACTCCAGGATTACCTGCTGCCTGTTGCCTTTTGCCTTCTTTGCCATTTTAAATGCTTCCTGTTAGTATTTTGTTATAAATCCTTTTTCCTTAGCTTCCCTGAGGACGGCTGAAATTCCCTTTTTGCTTATAAGGCGGATGCCTGCGGCCGAGATCTTCAAAGAAACCCATCTGTCCTCTTCGGTGAGATAATATTTCTTTTCGAACAGATTCGGATAAAACTTCCTCTTTGTCCTTCTCTTTGAGTGGGAAACATTATTCCCTGTCATCGCCTTTTTACCTGTAACCTGACAAATTCTTGACATTGATCCCTGTTTTATTCTTTACTTAACGTATATCCTTTTAAAACGAAGCGCAAAATACGTGATTTTTATCTGATTAAACAAATATTTAATGCAAATTTTTTATCAACATTAGAGGGACTGGTCTTATCGCCTGATTAACTGAAGCCTGAGAAGGTTCAGGGCAGCCAGCGAGGACCTCCTTGTGTTTGAAAGTCTGTCTGTTCCGAACACTCTCATTTCCGCGACGGTTCCTTCTTGTGAAGACACTGCTATCCAAACAGTTCCGACTGGTTTGTTTTCGGTGCCGCCTTCAGGACCGGCAATGCCTGTGACTGCAACGGCAAAATCAGCATTTAGAATTCTCCTTGCCCCTTTCGCCATTTCTTCGGAAACCTCCCTGCTTACCGCTCCGTGTTTGAGGATTGATTCCTCACTTACTTCAAGTACACCAGTTTTGACCGCATTGTCATAAGCCACAACTCCTCCCCTGAAGTAGGCGGAGCTTCCGGGTACAGATGTTATCAGATGGGACACTTCTCCGCCTGTACAACTCTCAGCTGTCGCCACAGTCATATTCCTGCCTTTCAGCATGTTCCCAATGACAATCTCAAGCGTTTCCTCGTTTTCAGCATATATGTACTCAGGTATAGTTTTGTATAATTTTCTTACCTGTTTCTCAATTTCATCACCAAGTACATTCCTGTCCTTTCCGCTTCCTGTAAGCCTGAGCTTAATGACTCCGTAAGATGGCAGGTATGCAAGTTTTACTGCTGCCGGGAGCTCATTTTCAAAGTCCTGCAGTAATTCTGCGAGTTTTGCTTCATATGTGCCGTAGGTCATTATATTTCTATGAATTATGACCTGTGACCTGAAGCGTTTGGTGAGTTCGGGTAATACATGCATATTCATTATATGCCTCATTTCACCAGGCACACCGGGTAATGAAATGAAAACCTTACCCTTGCGCTCAAACCACATACCGGGCGCGGTTCCGGCTGCATTTGTAAGGACTGTGCAGTTTTCGGGTACATAGGCCTGTCTCCTGTTATTATCATTGAGCGGCATTTTCCTACGCTGCAGCATGGCTTCGATCATGCCCAGGACCCTTTCATCGGGCACCAGCCTGGTTCCGAAATATTCACAGAGTGTCTGTTTTGTTATGTCGTCACTTGTCGGGCCCAGTCCACCTGTAATAATTGCCAGGTCAGAGATCCTGGCTGCTTCACCGAGAGCTTCCAGGATGTCGTCCTTCCTGTCATGAATCGAAGTAATCCTGCATACATCGAAGCCCAGCGCACTCAGCTCCGCCCCTATCCATGCAGAGTTTGTGTCGACAGTCTGTCCGATCAGCAACTCGTCTCCGATTGTTATTATTGATGCCTTCATATTTGTTATATTGCAAATGCAAAAGTAATGTTTGTATTCTGGCGAAAAAACAAACTTGAAACAAATGATTGACTCTGGAATACGCAGGGCAGCTGAACAGATGGTTCAGAAGAGGGTGCTTGGTTACGACAGTGGCCATGACTGGCTGCACACCGACAGGGTACGCAGAATGGCCCTAAGGATTGCATCGGCAGAAAATTGTCCCGACCTTGATGCAATTGAACTGGCTGCACTTTTTCATGACTACTATGACAGCAAGTTCGCTAGTGATGGTTCAGGGACAGGCTACGGTACTGTCCGTGATTTCCTGGATGAGAACGGAATTACGGGCTATTCAGAAAGGATAATAAATGCGATTCGGAATATATCGTTCAGCTCTGCAGAATATGTCGGAGATTTAAAAGATCCGGTATTCCTGATTGTGCAGGATGCCGACAGGCTTGATGCAATCGGGGCCATTGGTGTGGCAAGGGCCTTTAATTACGGGGGATACAGAAATAAGCCAATCTGGATACCGGGGCCGGATTCACCGGGCTCATCAACTATAAGTCATTTTTACGAAAAACTTCTGCTGCTGAAGGATCTTATGAATACCAGAACCGGAAAAGAGCTTGCGGCTGAAAGGCATGCCTTCCTGGAGATTTTCCTGATGCAGTTCCATAAAGAGCTTGAAGTGGACATGTGAAATATTTTCCGTGACACCTGTTGTAAAGGCTGCAACGAAATTCAGCAGCCCTTATCTGTAAACATAAACTGCTTCCCCGTTTACTTCTACCGGGTATCCATCCTTATTGTACTTATATGAGTTTGCATGAGTCTGCACCTTCTGTGTATACTTGTCAACCTCAAAATGAATCGTATAGGTTTCTCTTGTAATGTTATTCGTATTGGTGTATTTCCCTGGTAACATCAGACTGCTGAATGACAGATAGGGATTGTGCATCTGATCGAACTCGTATTCCGTTGTTGTCATCAGCTCAGGATTTTCACCTTCCCGGACTGAATATTTATCCTCCCTGATTAAGTTCCCATTCTCATCATATTTGAAATTGATGTAACCAGACAATTCGTTCTGCCAGTACATAGCCTGTCTGCTAATCCTTCCATTTTCCCATAAATATGAAGTGTATTCGCTGTTGTTGGAAGATTGCCTGATAAAGATGATCCTGTTCATCTGACCATTACGATCATATTCATATGTTTTCAGGAGGGCCCTCGGGGTGTTGCCAGAATTGACCCAATCCTTCCTTTTCATTGCTTCCTCGAGAACGTAACTGCTGCTGCTGATTATCCTTGGGTCCATGTAATACTCCGAGCTTTCCAGAAGGCCATCGCTGTTGTAGTTGTGCCTTGTATAGAAGAACCGGCTCTTGTCCTCTCTTATGAAGTTAGCACTGGTATAAGTGTATTCATGACTGGATTCGCCATCTATAATCACTTTGATGATGAGAGGGATATGATTTGCATTGTTTAAGAATTGCGGATCTCTTTCGCACGCAATTATTATGAAGGCAGATAGTAAAAGCAAGAGTATTTTTTTCATGTCAGAAGGCCCTTTAGTCCAAAATTCCTGCAACAGCTTATTTTATTTCAATGAATTCCTTAATTTCAAAATAATCAAACATATACCCTGAGCAGTCTGTCGTCCTGTTTCCGATCGAAATCCTCGCATCAATCGGAAAAACAGTATTTTCTGTGATTTTGAGACCGGGTATATAATCTGCCTTTATTGTATCGGTACCAACCTTTATTATCCAGCCCCAGCAGCAGAAGCACTTTTCGGTATCAAAGCCTATAATCTGTGAGGTTCTGAAATCTGCAGCAGTTAGTTTTTCCTCCCCGCAGTCAGTAATAAAAATAAGAATAATTACAGACAGGGTATAAATCAGGTACTTCATATTGTAATTATCCGGCATTTAAATGATGATACCAGTTTTTTTGTTAATAGATTCACAGCAAAAATCAAGCCAGTTACACTCGAATAAATCCAAGGATTGCTTCGCATTCGGTTCAGCAATACCCCGGGGGAGCTTTCACGCATGAGCTTGTCTCAAAAGCCAGCTTTTTACCTTCCTCACCATAAAACCTGCGGCGAAAAGAGCAAATGCCACTGTATTAGTTAAATCACTCCCCTGGGGGTATGATTGGCAATGAAAATGTAAAGATACGCAGTTTCTGACAAACATCAATTACTGCAGGTTTGAGCAAGAATGCTACAGGCCATTTGGCATTGGCATTGGCATTGCCGTCTTATCACTTTATATTCTGGATCGTATCCCGGATGTGTTCTGAATCCCATGAGTGGTCGTTTGTATCGGTTTCTATCCTGAGATCACTTGACAGCAATTCTTCCTGAAGCTTAAACGTTTCCCTGGCCTTGATGACATATTGCTTCATGTTTTTCCGGTGTTCTGCAAGGGGTTTTAAAGTTTCCTCGTCATATTTTATAAACTTCTGTCCGCTGCGCATAGCTGAATACCTTCTGTACCCCAATAGTGACATAACGTCCACTCCCAGGTTGACTGATGTATGCAGGCTTTCCCTGTAAATGTCGTCAATGCCCATATCCAGCAATTGATAGGCATCTGACCTGTTCTTGGCCCGCGCCATTATCCTGAGGTGCGGGAAGTGTTTACGGGCAATTTCGATAAGATCCTGGTTGATTGAAGGAGGATCGATCGCCGCAATCAGGATTCTTGCATTTTCAGCGCCTGCCGACCTTAGAAGGTCTGTTCTCGTGGCATCGCCGTAAAATACCTTGAATCCCATATTTCTTAAGAGAGACACCCTGTCGGAGTCATGGTCGAGAATCGTGCTCTCAATGCCATTTGCCCTGAGAAAGCGCCCGATCGTGCTGCCGAAATGACCGAATCCTGCAATTATTACAGGATGTTTTTCGCTTATCTCGTCCTCAGCCCTGCTTTGTGGTTTTTCCTTTACTCCAGTACGCGGATCGATCAATCTTTCGTTGACCAGGAGGAACAGGGGAGTAAGGGTCATAGTAATGGCAGTCACAGCCATGAATATATCCATATATTCTTTACTGATAATTGTCAGCTGGTTTGTGAACGAGAGAAGAACAAAAGAAAACTCCCCTACCTGTGCCAGTGCGAAGGCAAACAAGATATTCTGATCCAGTTTTATTCTGAAGATCTTGCCGGTTATTATCAGCACAACAAACTTAATAGCCATTACCCCGGCCACCAGTGCTGAAATCAAAAATGGTTTTGAAAAAATCAGGTCGAAATTTATCGAGGCTCCCACTCCAATGAAGAATAATCCTAGAAGGAGTCCTTTGAATGGTTCCAGGTCGCTCTCCAGCTCATGCCTGTATTCACTGTTTGCCAGTACAACCCCTGCCAGGAAGGTTCCAAGGGCAGGGCTCATCCCGATGGACTGCATAAGGATTGCAACAGAAACAACAAGAAGTAATGAAGAAGCTGTGAAAAGTTCGCGGAGTCCGGTTTTGGCAACGATCCTCAGGACCGGGACGATCATGTATCTTCCTCCCAGAAAAATCAGGAGTACAGCGGAGACGAATGATAAACCCTGGAGCCATCCTGGCAGTTCCCCGATAAAAGATGATTCAAGGCTACGGCTCTCGGCAAGACCTTCGGCGGCAAGTAGCGGAAGCAGGGCAAGAATGGGAATCACCATTATGTCCTGGAAAAGCAGGACAGAGAATGAAGACTGGCCTGCTGCGCTGTTTATAAGACCTTTTTCCTTGACAGTCTGAAGGACGATGGCAGTTGAAGACATTGCAAAAGCAAGTGAAACAGCCAGCGACACTTGCCAGGATAAATCAATGGCAATAAGCAGAATGAATACAAAGACAGAAGTCAATACCATCTGGATTGAGCCCATTCCGACAATTGACCTCCTCATTTTCCAGAACTGTGAAGGTTCTAGTTCGAGCCCGATCAGGAA
>JALOMK010000123.1 GCA_025455505.1 Bacteroidales bacterium | reverse complement strand
CTGATATTATTGCAGTTACGAAGGCTGACGGATCGAACAGGATCTTTGCCGAGGGGGCCAGGGTAAACTACCAGAATGCACTTATGCTATTTTCGCGCAAGCCCTCCGGCTGGCTGCCAAGGGTAATGACTTGTTCCGCACTCGAGAATAAGGGCATAGAAGTCCTCTGGAATTCAATAGATGAATATGTAAGGGCTACAAGGGAATCAGGCTATTTCGAATTTCACAGGCGTCAGCAGGCAGTGATAAGGATGCATGCCATGATTGCAGAGACATTGAAGAATTCCTTTTATAACTCTGCCGCGGTGGCAGGAATGATGCCTCTGCTTGAACAGGAACTGTACAAAGGTAAGATTACATCATACAAGGCTGCGCAGGACCTGCTCGACAAATATTTCGGCAAATGTCCATAATTAACAATAATTCATATCTTTGCCCAATTATTAACAACAGTCAAACTTATAACTTAAGAATAATGAAACAGTTTACCTATCTGCTGGCGCTTGTGCTGCTGGCGTCTGCCTGTTCCTCTGAACCTCATTACACTGTGAAAGCAAGTATCGAAGGGTCCGACAGTATTACTTTTCTTCTCATGAAAAGGGAAGATGGAAAGATGGTAACAATAGATTCTGCAATATCGGTAAAGGGAGAATTTACAATGAAGGGCGGAGCTGTCAGGTATCCGGAAATGGTTCAGCTTGTCGCCGGAAATACAAGGAGAGCAACCAGGTTCTATCTTGAAAACTCGGAGATTACAATAACAGGTACTCTCGACTCCCTCTTTCAGGCAAAGATCAGCGGATCTAAAACACAGGATGAATACCAGGCCTTTGTTGATTCCAACAAACCCCTGAGCGAGAAATATTCAGCAGTATATGCCCAGTACCAGGCCGCCGGTGAAGCAGGTGATGAAGCAAAAGTGGAGGAACTGAGGAAACAGTTCGACGTAATTGAAGAGGAAATGAATACTCTTTCGAAAAACTTCGTTTTGAACAATCCTTCCTCCTTTGCCGCCCCCACTGTGCTTCAGAGTCTCAGCTATTCACTCGAAGCAAATGAAATCGAGTCGATGATAAATGCAATGGATACTGCTGTTGCGGCTATTCCTCAGATGAAAACACTTAAAGAGAGAGTGGCTGTTATGAAAACTGTTGCAATAGGGCAGAAGGCACCCGATTTCACTCTCAATGATGTAGACGGGAATCCCGTTTCACTCTATTCGAAGGTAGGAGCAAAACTTCTTCTCGTTGATTTCTGGGCAGCATGGTGCGGACCCTGCCGCCAGGAAAACCCGAATGTTGTCAAGGTATATAAGGAATTCAATAAGAAGGGATTCGATGTTTTCGGAGTTTCACTCGACCGCACAAAGGAAGACTGGGTGAAGGCTATTGCCGACGATAATCTTACCTGGACCCACGTATCTGACCTTCAGTATTGGGGCAGCGCAGCTGCGAAACTGTATGCCGTGAATGCAATCCCCGCCAACTTCCTCCTTGATGAAACCGGGACTATAATAGGCCGCAATCTCAGGGAAGAGGCCCTTTACAACAAGGTAAACGAAGTATTGGGGGCAAAATAGTAATTCATTCTCAATAAATAATAAACGAGGGTGTCTCTTCCGGGACACCCTCGTTTTATAATTATAAATCTATGAGCCTTCCGGTTATTTCAAGGCATTAAATCATCTGGCATTCCGGAAATGAATTATCAAGAGAATCAAAGAATCAGCGCATTGTCATATCCTGTCCGTCCGCGCTCTCTTCAAGTATAAAGCCTGTGCCTCTCACAGTGCGGATATCAATCTTCCTGTCGCCAGAAATATACTTCCTGAGCCTGCTGATGAATACATCCATGCTTCTTCCAAGAAAGTAATCGTCCTCGCCCCAGATCTCAGTGAGTATGTCTTCCCTCGCGAGCATCTTGTTCTTGTTTATTATGAACATTTTGAGCAGCTGGGCTTCCTTGAGGGTGAGCTTTTCCTTTATGCCGCCTGAAGTCAGCTCAAGTGTATTGTAATTCAATACTGTGTCTGATATCCTGTATTCGTCGTTTGACGAAGAATATGCCCTCTTCAGGATATTATTGATCCTGAGTATGAGCACTTCCGGGTCGAATGGTTTTGTTATATAATCATCCGCTCCGATTTTAAGACCCCTGATTATATCTTCTTTCAGGCTCCTGGCAGTCAGAAAGATTACAGGTATTTCGGGATTTGATTCCTTCACTTTTTCCGCGAGTGAGAAGCCGTCCATCTCGGGCATCATGACGTCAAAAACACAGATATCGAACTTGCCCTGGTTGAAAAGCTCCCATGCCTCTTTACCGTCGCGGCCGAGAGTTACGTCAAAGCCGTTCATTGTTACATACTGGCTCAGGATACTGCCGAAATCCCTGTCATCTTCAGCTATCAGAATTTTCATAAATTTTAATCTTTTCCTTGTTTTACGTAAATATACAACCTTTATAATAATACCGGGGACCGGTGCTTCTAATCGACCCTTACGATTTCTGACAATACAGACCTCCCGTTTTCATTAAGAGCTTCTATCGCGAAATAATACGGAACCGTTCTGTCCATTGATTTGACCCAGTATTCATTGGATCCGTAAACCATAATGCAATTGTAAAGTTTGCCCGGGGAGGTCCCCATGTAAATGTTATAGGCATAGGCATCGCTGCCGGAAGTCCATTTAAGCCACGCACTGCGTTTGTCTGCCTCGGTCCTCAGCACCGTAAATCCCTTTACAGCCTCAGGAGTTTTCCCTCTGCCGCTGCCAAATACCCTGATCCCGCTAAGGGCAAACTTCCCGGAAGGAACATGTATATTTTCAAGTTTTACATACCTGGCATCGACTGGTTTTGCAAGCTCCAGGTAGTCATGCGGCGTATCTGAGGCTGAAAGGCTTTTGTCGGATATCACAGTCCATTTTTTCCCGTCCGTTGATGCCAGCAGCCTGTACCTGTGATATAGACCTTCTTTCTTCCCCATTATTTCAGCATCCTGGTCGGCATAATTGATCTGGATGGCTCTTATTACGTATTGTGCGCCGAGGTCGGAAATTATCCATTCATCATCGCCTGAGCCGGCAGCCGACCAGTAAGTTTTAATATCTTCATCAACGGCGTTGTTTGCAGGATACCCGGGGAGAGAGGAGGATACCTGCACGGGCTTATTGTAATTGAGCAGCATCCATCCTGTAAACCTGCTTTCAAGATGATCGGACTTACTGTCAGGAAGATAATGGGGATAATCGCCAAAGGCAGTATTGCAATACAGCACATCATCGCTGTCAAAGCCTGCCGGCCACAATCCCAGCCGTCTTTCAAAATTGTTCTTGACAGATATTGCAATTGTGCTCACATGCCAGTAATTATCCCATTTATCCTTGAAGGTTGCTCCATGTCCGGCACCCCTTGCAAATCCTCCCGGCTTATATGAGAATGGCATAGACTGGTGTCTGAAGAATCCGAGAGGGCTGTCAGACACTGCAACTCCATCGGCATATCCGCTGAATTCCGTTCCCGGGGCACCGTACTGAAGGTAATATTTGCCATTGTGCTTCGTCATCCAGGCCCCCTCAAGAAAAGGATCGAGGAATGTGTTGTCGGAATATTCCCCGAAGCGCTGCCACCCGTATTTCTCATCGTTGAGAAGCAGAAGTTCACGGCGTGTGCCGACAGGTTCAAAAGTCTTCCTGTTTATCTCAATGCCATACAGGGGGTATGAATTGCTGCTCCCGTTGTACATGTAAAGCCTTCCGTCGTCATCGGTAAAAAACGCAGGGTCCCAGCCTCCGATCTCAAATTCAGTGACTGCTTCCTTCCAGTCGTTGTTTTTGGGATCGAGGCTCATCCATACAGGGAAATTCGTGGAATATGTTGACCCGAACACCAGGAGGGTGTCACCCTGAATCCACACCGCCGGTGCGCAAAGGTCATCATATACTTTATGAAAGGGTTTCAGGAACGATTTCGAAACGAAATTCCACTTTGAGAGATCGGGGCTCCACCAGTAGCCCCATTGATTTGTTGAAAAGAGGTAATAGTCGCCCTTAAACATGACTATCACAGGGTCGGCAGTGGCCCTGTGTTTACCCTGGACAGTAAAGTCAGGGATAGGGCAATACCCGTAATCGAGGTTCATTGGATTGCAGTAAGTATTCTGGGCTATTGCATTCCAGGCATGAAATTGGATTATTACCGCCAGCATCAGGAATGTGCATGCTGAATTCAGTTTGTTTATCACCGGCAGTTTCTGTCCGGGTGTGGTTTTAAGCATGGATTTCAGCATCTGGGTATTGTAATTGTGAATGTACTTCCCTTGCCTGGCCTGCTGCTTACCGAAACATCTCCTCCATGAGCCTCGGCTATCTTTCTGACGTAATACAGTCCCAGCCCCAAACCCTTGAATTTATGGATATTGCCGGTTGATGCCCGGTAGAACTTGTCGAATATGTGTTTCTGGTCGACTTTGCTTATTCCAATACCATTGTCACTGATACTGATAGCAATTCTTCCTTCGTCAGCTTCGCCCTCTATTGATATAACAGGCTCTTTGACAGAGTATTTGACGGCATTTGAAAGCAGGTTGTTGAGTAGTGTTGTAAAATATACGACATCGATATCAGCCTGTGTCCCCCTGAGACTGTATTTCTGGCTTATTGAGGCCCCGTTTCCTCCTCCTGCCTTGAAAGTGGAGACAACATCGCTCAGGAATTCCTCGATGTCAACTTTCTTTTTATCGAGCTGGAACTGTGTCCTTTCCCACATGCTTATTTCAAGTATCATGTTGATAAGCTGGTTCAGGTGAACACTCTGTTTCCCTATCATTTTTGCAGTTTCAAGGATCTTTTCATCATTTGCCCTTACTACAGGAAGCTCAAGGGTTTTTCCTGCCACAGTGATTGTGGCGAGCGGCGTCTTAAGCTCATGGGTCATATTATTGATGAAGTCTGTCTTCAGGTTCGACAGCCGTTTTTCTTCCCTAAGGTTTCTGAAGGTGACCAGAAACATTATTCCAACGAGCAGTATGCTTGCCGTGCTGAGGCCGAGTGTTGCGGCCGTCTCCTTGAGAATGTACTTCTGCTTGTCGGAGAAGTCTATATAAAAGTCGATCATCATCCTGTAATGATCGCCCTCCATTCTGAAAAAGTTGATAAAGACCTCAGAGCTTGATATTTCAGAAGAAGGCTGCATCCTTCTTCTCTCTCCCGGTCGCCTGTTGATGAAATTCTCACTCCTGAATATTACAAGAGTATCGGTCCCGATCAGCTCAAGGTTGTTCACAACGATCCTGTATCTGAAGTTGCTGGCCATACCCCGCATGCTGAAATAAGATGACAGAAGCCCTGAGAGATCCTGCTCCTTGTCAACAACATTTCTGAAATAATTGAATATATACTGCCTTGTATTTGAGAACTCTTCAGGGGTGGGCGCACTTTTAATTGACTGGTAAGCCTTTGCAGAGAAATCGTTCAGAAGAAAGCGTACTGTATCGAAGCCGTCGGTGGAATAGCTGCTTCGTATATAATCGAATGCTTCCCTTGAGCGATTTGTGTACCTGACAGAGAAGAGTTCATTCTGCTGCTTCCAGATTCCTATTATAATATATACCTGAACGGAAACCAGGACCGCTATAGAGGCAATTCCAAGTATCAGGACAGTGTTTCGCTTTTTCATGGCTTTGGCTTTGATATTTCAAAAATAGTTTAAATATTAGTAGTATCCTTACCGGGAACGTAACATTAACCCTGCGTTAACCCTGTGTTAACACTGCACCGCAGTATGAGGCATTATCTTTACATCGTAAACGTAATACCGGCAGTCATGAAAAAGAATTTGTTTTTTTTAGTTGCATTCCTCATAGTGATTTCAGGTTCTTCGTTCCAGCCGACGCTGGCCCAGGAAAAGTCGAAGAGCGAGAAAGAAAAGGAGGAGGAGATACGCAAGGCCATTGATGAGCAGAAGAAGGCTATGGCAGAAGCCAAAAAGGCTCAGCAGGAGGCAGAGGATGAGTTCAGGAAGCAGCAGTTTGAGATTCAGGAGAAGATGAAGGATCTCCAGATTGACATTCAGGCTGAAGGCGGACCTGAAAATACAGTGAGGATTTACGGCGACAGGAGGGGAGGGAGATCATTCAACATTGGCGAACCGTATGTTTTCACGCCTGGCGTTGACTGGTACGCTTATGGTCATGCCGGCGACAATGAGCGTACTACATGGGACTTTTCAAGGTCGGTGAAGGAAAACACCTTTTCCCGCGACTATACCTTTGACGTTGAGAAGACTGTAAAGAATGTGCTTATGTCGGTTAACGGCGACTGCAAGGCAGGTGAAATCAGGATCAAAATAGTTATGCCAAATGGAAAGACATATTCAGATATAGTCATCGATGAATTCGGTAACCTTAACTGGAGAAAGTCGTTCAACATTTCGGAAACTGAAAACCAGGATAAAACCGGGGAATGGAAATTCCAGGTGTCCTCATCCAAGGCAACAGGCTACTTCAAAATTTCTCTTCAGACCTATTAGTTTTTATTCCGGCAGTTAAAGAGGCTGACCCGCTTATCCGGGTCAGCCTCTTTTGCTATTGTTTAAGGGCTGAAGCAGTGCCTCCCTTAGTGCTTTTCACGCTTACAGTGCATTTGCCGTCACCCTTAACTATCCACCTGACGTATACTTTGGAGTAGCCCGGGATATTGGCTATTTCCATCCGGTCAGGATTGAGTTTCTGCTCCCTGCACCTCCCGGTGAGCATATCCTCAACAATCATTCCCGCCACCACCTTGGCACCCTCAATTGACACGATGTCAGGCGGGTCGATCCTGAACCTGAGATTGCTGGCTGAATGCGTGGGAAGCATTCTTTTGTTTTCAATAGTTGCAGTTATTTCAGAGAGTCCGCCTTCAAGCTTCCTT
>JALOMK010000122.1 GCA_025455505.1 Bacteroidales bacterium | reverse complement strand
TTTTGTGTCGATACTTGTTCTGATTGCATGCTTCCTGACTATCCTTGTTGTCCTGGTTCAGAACTCTAAAGGAGGAGGCCTGGCTGCCAATTTTACATCGGCGGGTCAGTCGATGGGTATCAGGAAGACAGCTGATTTTCTCGAAAAGGCAACCTGGACTCTTGCAGGGGCAATACTCGTACTCTGCGTTGTTGCCACAGCTACAATACCAAGAGGTAGTTCCGCAGGCCGTTCAAGGATTGAGACACAGATACAGAATGCAATCGATCCCAATGCGATACCAACACTTCCAAGTCCCGTTCAGCAGACTGAACAGCAGCCTTCAACAACACCCCCGGCAGGGAATTAGGAATTTGTCAGACATTACTTATATAACAATATGTATAAAGTGTCAGTTTGTCACGAACTGACATTTTTTTTTATCTGAGCCTGCTCAAAATGACATTTTTTTCAATTTGGCATACAATTCGCAAGGCTCAGGAGTCGAATTATTCGATTTTTAACTTTAAAACTAAATGATATGGCACAACTTAAAGGAAAAATTCTGGCAGGAAAGGTTCTTGTGAAACCTAATGAAGCTGAAGAGAAAACAGCAAGCGGAATCATCATCCCCGATTCAGCAAAGGAAAAACCCCGTCAGGGGAAAGTGGTGATGGTCGGAGCACCCAAGAAAGATGAAGAAATGGAAGTAAAGAAAGGCGATGTGGTCCTTTATGGAAAATATTCAGGACAGGAGCTTTCGATAGACGGAGAGGATTTTCTCCTGATATCACAGACTGACATCCTTTTCATTTCTTAATTATAGTAAACTCTAAAAAAAATCAAACAATATGGCAAAAGAGATTAAATTCAACATCGAAGCGCGGGCTCTTCTTAAGGAAGGCGTTGATCAGCTTGCTGATGCAGTAAAGGTAACCCTCGGTCCGAAAGGCCGTCATGTGGTTCTCGAGAAAAAATATGGTGCCCCCCAGGTTACAAAGGATGGAGTCACTGTTGCGAAGGACATTGAACTTTCTGATGCTTACAAGAATATGGGTGCCCAGATGGTAAAGGAAGTGGCTTCAAAGACAGGCGACATCGCCGGCGACGGAACTACAACCGCAACTGTGCTTGCACAGTCGATCATCAATGTTGGTCTGAAAAACATTACAGCAGGTGCAAACCCGATGGATGTAAAAAGGGGTATTGACAAGGCTGTTGAAGCCGTTGTTAAAAACCTCAAGTCACAGGCCAAGGTTGTTGGCGACGACCTCAAGAAGATCGAACAGGTTGCCAGGATATCGGCAAATGACGACGAGGAGATTGGAAAGCTTATCGCCGAGGCAATGGGAAAAGTACACAAGGAAGGCGTTATCACAGTTGAGGAATCGAAAGGTACCGCAACATCCGTAGAGGTTGTTGAAGGCATGCAGTTCGACCGCGGTTACATCTCTGCTTACTTTGTTACAAATACAGAGAAAATGGAAGCCGACCTCGAGAGCCCGTACATTCTTATCTATGACAAGAAGGTCTCCACGATGAAGGACATGCTTCCTGTTCTCGAGGCTACAGCCCAGACAGGACATCCTCTCCTTATTATTGCTGAGGATGTTGAAGGAGAAGCTCTTGCAACTCTTGTTGTTAACCGTCTCCGTGGTTCACTCAGGGTTTGTGCAGTTAAAGCTCCAGGCTTCGGCGACAGGAGAAAGGAAATGCTCGAGGATATAGCAATCCTTACAGGCGGTACAGTTATCTCCGAGGAAAAAGGACTCAAACTCGAGCATGCAACTCTTGACATGCTTGGTACGGCTGAGAAGATCTCGGTTAATAAGGAAAATACTACAATAGTAAACGGCTCGGGCGACAAGGACATGATTAAGGCCCGCGTTGCACAGATCAGGCAGCAGATGACAACAACGACCTCCGACTATGACAAGGAGAAGCTCCAGGAGCGTCTTGCCAAACTTGCCGGTGGTGTTGCCGTTCTTTACATAGGTGCCGCTTCGGAAGTTGAGATGAAAGAGAAGAAGGACAGGGTTGACGACTCACTGCATGCAACAAGGGCAGCGATTGAGGAAGGTATAGTACCCGGCGGCGGTGTGGCTTATATCCGCGCCATCAGTGCACTCGAGAACCTTAAGGGAGCCAACGACGACCAGACAACAGGTATCGAAATAGTGAAACGCGCAATTGAAGAGCCTCTTCGCCAGATCGCAGTCAATGCAGGCAAGGAAGGCGCCGTTGTTGTTCAGAACGTGAAAGCCGGCAAAGGCGACTATGGCTACAATGCCCAGAGCGACAAGTACGAGAAGCTCTACGCTTCAGGCGTTATTGATCCTGCCAAGGTGGCAAGGGTGGCTCTCGAGAATGCAGCGTCAGTTGCCGGGATGTTCCTTACAACCGAAGCCGTCATTGTCGACGAGAAAGAGGAGAAACCTGCCATGCCTCCCGCAGGAATGGGCGGCGGAATGCCCGGAATGATGTAATATTCAACTCATCTTTAAATACTTTGCAGAGACAGGTCACCCCTGTCTCTGCTTGTTTTTAGGCACTTCCATTAGTTTAATTTTTATATATTTGCAGCTGATTTTAAGACCTGGAAGCTAAATGGATAATATCCGGAATTTCTGCATAATTGCACACATCGATCATGGTAAGAGCACTCTTGCCGACAGGCTGCTCGAAACGACCAAAACGATAAGTGAAAGGGATTTCCAGGCCCAGATACTTGATGATATGGATCTCGAGAGGGAAAGGGGAATCACAATTAAGAGCCATGCCATCCAGATGGAGCATACTGCGGGGGGGAAGAAATATATCCTCAACCTGATCGACACTCCCGGGCATGTCGATTTCTCCTATGAAGTATCGAGGTCGATAGCTGCATGCGAGGGAGCGCTTCTTGTAATTGATGCAACCCAGGGAATACAGGCGCAGACAATATCAAACCTTTATATGGCAATCGATCATGACCTCGAGATTATCCCGGTCCTGAACAAGATGGATTCGCCTGCTGCGATGCCTGAAGAGGTTAAAGACCAGATAGTTGACCTTGTAGGTTGCAAGAGGGAGGAAATAATTGAGGCAAGCGCCAGGACAGGCCTGGGCGTTGATGAGATACTAAGTGCGATAGTAAGCAGAATACCTGCCCCGAAAGGCGATCCGGCAGCTCCGCTGCAGGCTCTTGTTTTCGATTCTATTTTCAACTCCTTCAGGGGAATAATTGCATATTTCAAGATTGTTAACGGAACCCTCAGGACAGGGGAAAGGGTGAAGTTTTTCAGCACGGGCCATGAGTATGACGCCGACGAAATTGGTGTCCTTAAGCTAAAGCAGTCGCCGCGCAATATTCTTATGGCCGGGGATGTAGGCTATATTATATCGGGCATCAAGGATTCATCGGAAGTAAAGGTGGGCGACACAATTACCCAGGTAAGCAATCCCTGCGACACCGCAATTTCAGGCTTTGCAGAGGTTAAGCCAATGGTGTTCGCCGGCATATACCCTGTGGATGCAGATGACTATGAGGATCTCAGGAGCTCGATCGAAAGGCTGCAGCTCAATGATGCCTCCCTGTCGTTTATACCAGAATCTTCAGCAGCCCTTGGCTTCGGATTCAGGTGCGGCTTCCTCGGACTCCTTCACATGGAGATAATACAGGAAAGGCTCGACCGCGAATTCGACATGGACGTGATAACCACCGTACCCAACGTGTCCTACAAGGTATTTACATCAAAGGGAGAGGAAATAGATGTTCATAACCCGTCGGGCCTTCCGCCCGTTAATCATATCGACAGGATTGAGGAGCCCTACATCAATGCCCAGGTAATTACGAAGTCTGATTACACAGGTTCGATAATGGGCCTCTGCATCGACAAGCGGGGAGTACTCAAAAACCAGATCTACCTTACAAGGGACAGGGTTGAACTTACTTTCGAGATGCCCCTTGCAGAGATAGTATTTGATTTCTACGACAAGCTCAAGAGTATTTCAAAGGGATATGCGTCCTTCGATTATTATTATACCGGTTACCAGAAGGCCGACCTGGTGAGACTCGATATTTTGCTTAACGGCGAGATGGTTGACGCTCTTTCGACTCTCATTCACAGGGAGCATGCCTATGATTTCGGCAGGAGGATGTGCGTTAAGCTTAAGGAGCTGATCCCGCGTCAGCAGTTCGAGATAGCCATACAGGCTGCGATCGGAGCCAAGATAATAGCCAGGGAAACCGTAAAGGCTGTGCGTAAGGACGTCACTGCAAAATGCTACGGCGGCGATATCACCCGTAAGAGAAAACTTCTTGAGAAGCAGAAGAAGGGCAAGAAGAGGATGCGGCAGGTAGGGAATGTCGAAGTCCCGCAGCAGGCTTTCCTGGCCGTGCTTAAGCTCGACTGAGCTCAGGCAAGAAGCTTGTAACCCTTTCCGTGCACATTCAGGATTTTCACCGATGGATCCTTCTTAAGGTATTTTCTCAGCCTTGTTATATAAACATCCATGCTCCTTGCATTGAAATAATTGTCGTCGACCCAGATGGTGCGGAGGGCATAATTCCTTTCAAGCACTTCATTCCCCTGCCTGCATAGCAGTTCAAGAAGCTCGGCTTCCTTTGTTGTCAGCTTTATCTGACTGTCCTTGTGCTGGAGTATCTGCTTCAGCGGGTCAAAGCTGTAGGCGCCAATAGTATATTTCTCCTCCCTAGCGGGGAGTCCTGCCGGTGCCTGCGACGTTCTCCTCAGGATTGCCTCTATCCTGTACAGGAGCTCTTCCATCGAGAAGGGTTTTGTGATGTAATCATCAGCTCCCGACTTGAACCCCTCCAGTACGTCTTCCCTCTGGTTCTTCGCAGTAAGAAAGATTATCGGGATCTCGGGCCTGAGCCTCCTTATCTCCCTGGCAAGTGTCAGTCCGTCCATCTCCGGCATCATGATGTCAAGGATGCAGATCGACCATGAGCCCGACATGAATGCTTCAAGAGCAATGGTTCCGTTGATGCAGAGGCTTGTCTCGTAGTTTTTTGCAGAGAGGTAAGTCTTGAGAAGCGACCCGAGGTTCTTGTCATCCTCGGCGAGCAGAATCCTTGATTTGTTCATGGCTACCTGGTTTGTGGAATAACGATAATGAATTTTGTTCCCTTGTTAAGCTGGCTCTCGGCACGAATGCTCCCGTTATGCTCCTCGATTACCTTCTTCACATAACTCAGCCCCAGTCCGAAACCCTTTACATTGTGAACGTTCCCCGAAGGGACCCTGTAGAACTTGTCAAATATCCTGCTGAGGTTATCCTTGCTGATGCCGATTCCATTATCCTCGACGCTTATTACAATCCCCTGCCTGTTGTTTGAAGTTGTAATCTTTATTGAAGGATTTCCATTTGAATACTTGATTGCATTGTCAATGAGGTTTGACACAGCATTGAGGAAGTGAATCTCGTCAACCTCTGCAAACGAGCGAGCGGCCCTGTAATCTTTTATCAGCGCCCCTTCACATTTCCTTAGGTGGAGGGCATGGTTTTCTATGGCCTTGTCGATAATTGCATGGAGATCGCTGGCTGACAGGTTAAGCTTCATCTTCATCTTCTCGAAAATGGCCATCTGAAGCACCTTTTCGACCTGGAACTTCAGGCGCATGCTCTCATCAGATATTACCCTGGCAAGATTTTCGATGTTCCTGTCCTCATCGCTTATCGTTTTGTCCGACATCATCTGTGCTGCCAGGGATATCGTGGAAATGGGAGTCTTCAGTTCATGTGTCATATTATTTATGAAGTCCGTCCTGATCTCCGACAGTTTTTTCTGCCTGAAGATGACTATGAAGGTGCCTGTTGAAAGAACAAGCAGCATAAGGGTGAAGAGGATACTGATGAACCCGAGGCTGCCTATCTTTTCGAACTTGTACTGCTGTTCCTGCAGGAAGTATACAACAAGCTGGTTCTGGCTTGTAACGGGGTCGTTCGGGAAAAGCTGACGGATGAATTTGTTTGTTCCTGCCTTGTCGGAGAAGCCCGGTGAGCGCCAGAGGTTACCCAGGGTGGCAGAACGGAGAGCGAATTCGTACTCGAGGTAAATGCCTACACTGTTCAGGGCGTTCCTGATACTCTGGTTCAGCTCTTCCGGGTCGATCCTTTCCCTTATGTCAGGCGGATTCCGTAGTATCTTCTCCATAATCTTCTCGAGTGAGACAATCTTGTTTGAGACCCTTCCCGAGACCTCAGTTGAAAATGCCTGGGGCGAAGGTTCCGAGGTCTCCCCGGGGAAATCCTGCGCCGATCCTTCACTTATGAATATCTTGTGCCCGGAACTTGTTATTGCAATCGGCTGCCTGCTGCTTGCAAGTCCGTACGATTCGAGCAGCCTGGAGTCGGGATGATAACCCTGGATCTTTTTTGTAAGAGGAGAATTGGCAGGGATAATTGCTGTTACCGAATCAGTTGAAGCAAGGTCAATGTCTTCAATTATGAATTCCACAAGCTCCTTCTCCTCGAGTTCGAGTACAACTGATTCAAGGGCCTTGTTGGCAAGATTCCTGAACTGCTGGTCGGTTATGGAAATGGCATTCCTTATCCAGTACAGCTGTATGAATAGCAGCCCTGAGATGACAATGAAGAACAATATTGCAAGTAATACTATGGTTCTCTTCTTCATTCAACTGCAAAATTACTTGAATATATCTTAACTTACAGGGTTTAACTTTCTTTAACAGCGATGTCGCATCTGCCCCCTTAATGCGATATTTGGAATACAAGATATAGAGGTTTTTTTCATAGGTTAGGTTAGTTTTAGGGTTATCAAAAAGTGAGGCCGCCGCCAGGCGGCCTTTTCTTTTTATTTCCCCTTCCTGAGGCTGATGACCTTGTGTACGGGAAAGTCTTTTTCCCTGGCAACATAGAGGATGTATTTCCTTATCCTTGCTGCCTTTTGCCTGTCGAGCCATGTAAGGTTTATTATAAAATCAGAACCATCCCTGAAGTGCAGCCTGGCTTTTTTCTGGCCGCGGGGCAGCATAATCTCCCTCACATCTTCCCACCTGAACTTATGATAGCGTGCCTTCATTATGCCGTACCTGAATTCGATTTCGCTGTCAGTAATATTGAAGTACTGTTCTTTCCTCCTTACGGCAACGTATATCGTAATAGATGCAACAAGAATTCCTATTGCAATAGGTACAACAGAAAACGTGAGTGGGATATTCCCGCGGTTGAAAACAAGGTTGTTTACGATTATATATACCCCGGTGAGCAGAAATATGCCGGCAAAGATCCCGAGAAGAACTTTCCATCCTTTTGATGATTCCTCCTCTGAAAGATTGAAATGCAGATTCTCCATGGCTTATTGAATTAAGTACTTTAAGTTATTATCCCTGATTGTATTAATGTCAATAATTAAAACTGCTGTAACAAATTCCGTTTCCTTCAGAGCTGCTGTGATTTCATTTGTGCGTGACCTTATATCATCTTCCCTGGCAATAAATAAATAATCGATATTCCTCAGTTTTTTTATGAGGAAATTGCCGCCGTTTCGGTTTGAGATAAGTGAGTAGCATGTGCCGGGAGCCTCGCTCGAGTCGGTAAACATGCTGTAATTGTTTCCGGGTGACTGGCTGTCGCCGGGGTCCAGTGGAGTCACATTCTTAAGGGAGATGCCCAGTTTCCTGTTCAGGGCCAGGGAAAGCTTGTAATCCGGTTCTGCCGACACAATGCCCATCAGCAGGTGATCAGTATGCTGGTCGACCTTTAGCTGAACACGTGTTACCTTTTGCGAGCCCTTCATCTGCCGGAGACTTTCATGATAAAGGTATGAAAAAACAAATTACCCGCCGGCCTGATGTATATTTTTATTCACCAGCACCTTCCAGGCCTTTGCTGCCGCCTCCTGTTCCGCTTCCTTTTTGGAGGCACCCTGGCCTTCTCCCAGCTCCTGCCTGTCGATCAGCAGTCTTACCGAGAAAAGCGATTTCTTCTGGCCGAAATCATATTCTTCATTGTAAGTGAAGACAAGATTTGACTTGTTTTTCTGAACCCATTCAAAAACAAGGCTTTTGTAATCGGGATCGGTTCTGACTATCTCCTCAAGATCGAGGAACCTGTTGAGAACGTTATTTATAAAGAGCTTCTTTGTTTTCCGGAACCCCTTGTCGAGGAAGATCGCACCTATGAGAGCCTCGAGGGCATCACCATACAGGTTGCGTGATGGGGTTGCCGTATTTACATTGCTTATTAGTATCCTGTTTATGCCCATCGACAGCGCGAGATCGTTCAGCGCCTCGCGG
>JALOMK010000121.1 GCA_025455505.1 Bacteroidales bacterium | reverse complement strand
ACTGGGAATATCATATGACGTTTACAGGATTATGAATGAACCATCGCCTGCCGATGTGGATGATGCCGTAAAGCTTTACAATACCAGGGGGCCGGATGTGGTTGCCGGCATTGGCGGAGGAAGCGCAATTGACGGTGGCAAGGCAATATCAGCAATGCTGGGATCGGAGGTTCCGGTGAAGGAATATCTCGAAGGAGTAGGAACCAGGAGCCACCCCGGGCACAAGATTCCTTACATTGCCGTGCCGACTACCTCCGGGACAGGCAGTGAGGCTACGAAGAATGCCGTATTGTCGGAGGTAGGGGAGAAGGGTTTCAAACGATCGCTGCGCCATGATAATTTTGTCCCTGACATTGCTGTTGTTGATCCCCTTCTGACAATCGGCTGTCCTCCTGAAATAACGGCTGCTAGCGGACTTGACTGTTTCACACAGCTGCTCGAGTCATATCTTTCGGTAAAGGCATCGGAGTATACAGATGCGCTTGCACTTGCCGGATTGAAAGCAGTCAGGGATTCTCTGCCCGGGGCATATGCGGACGGAAAAGACACCGGGGCAAGGTCGGGGATGTCCTTTGCCGCACTCACCTCCGGGATATGCCTGGCAAACGCCGGCCTTGGCGTAGTCCATGGCTTTGCATCCTCGATAGGCGCTGTTTGCGAAGTTCCTCACGGGCTTATCTGCGGAACCCTGATGGCCGTATCAAATGAGGTTATCGTCAGGAAGTTAAGAAATAACCCGGGACATGAGGTTTTCCTCAGGAAGTACAGCCTGCTCGGAGAACTGTTTGCAAATGCTGAAGGCCGCAGCGATGATTACAGGATTGATGCTTTTATTGATTATCTTCACACTCTGACAGGCGAGCTCAGGCTTCCGGGTCTTAAAGCGGCAGGGCTTGATGAACAGTATATCGAAAGCATATGCCGCGAAACTGACAGTAAGAATAATCCGGTCCCCATGCACGGGGATGAACTTGAAGAAATACTGACAAAGAGGTACTTCTGATACGGATCGTGCCGGAGAAAACAAAGAAACAACCTTAAGCCAGGTCCTTACAGATATAAAAACAAATATTATGAAAACAAAGACAATTATTCTTTTCCTGCTTGCTCTACTTGTGTTTAATGCACCGTATTCCTATTCCCAGTTACCAAAGGAAAGTGAGTCTCAGAAGGCACAAAGGATGCTGTGGTGGACAAATGCAAGGTTTGGAATGTTCATTCACTGGGGGCTTTATGCCCTGCCGGCCAGGCACGAATGGGTGAAGAACTATGAGCGCCTTACAAACGAACAGTACCGGAAGTACTTCGAAAACTTCAATCCCGACATGTATAACCCGAAGGAGTGGGCTGCCATGGCAAAGGCTGCGGGAATGAAATATGTTGTTCTGACCGCCAAACACCATGAGGGATTTTGTCTTTTCGATTCGAAGTACACTGATTACAAGGCTACAAACACCCCGATAGGCAAGGACCTTATTAAGGAATACGTTGAGGCCTTCAGGGCTGAAGGACTGAAAGTCGGGTTCTATTATTCGCTTATTGACTGGCATCATCCCGACTATACTGTCGACAGGATGCACCCGCAGCGGCAGGAACAGGATTCGGTATATGCCAGGCTCAACAAGGGCAGGGACATGGCAAAATACAGGGAATACATGAAGAACCAGGTGAGGGAGTTGCTTACGAACTACGGGGAAATAAGCATAATATGGTTCGATTTTTCATTTCCCGGGAAGAATGGCAAGGGAAGGGCTGACTGGGATTCCGAGGGACTGCTGAAGCTGGCGAGGTCGTTGCAGCCCGGGATAATTGTTGACGACCGTCTCGATCTTAAGGATGTAGAAGGAGGCTGGGATTTTACGACTCCCGAACAGGTGAAGGTTGCAAAATGGCCGGAGTTCAACGGGAAGAAAATACCCTGGGAGACCTGCCAGACCTTTTCAGGTTCGTGGGGTTACTACAGGGATGAGACAAGCTGGAAAAGCAATGCCCAGCTTATTGAATTGCTGATTGAATCTGTATCAAAGGGCGGTAACCTTCTTCTGAATGTTGGTCCCACGGCAAGAGGCACCTTCGATTACAGAGCCAAGGACAGGCTCAGTGGCATGGGTGAATGGATGAAATACAACGGCCGTTCGGTTTACGGGTGTACAGAAGCCCCTGAAGGATTCACGGCTCCTGCAAATACGCTTCTGACCTATAATCCTGTTAAGAAGGCGCTGTATATACATCTTCTTGCTTACCCGATGGGAAGCATAAGCCTTCCGGGACTTGCCGACAAGGTGAAGTACATGCAGTTCCTGCACGATGCATCGGAGATACGTTACAGGGCTGCAGGCGGAGAAAATCCGGGAGATGTAATTGCATCTCTTCCGGTTATCCAGCCTCCGGTCGAGATACCTGTTATAGAAGTGCTCCTCAAGTAGCACAGGGCTCAGAGCATTATTATCCCCTCCCCGGAGGGGTCAGGGGTGGGTGATGGCGCAGTATATTAAATACTTACAGAGTCGTATACAATGACCTTCTCCCACAGGTCCTGGCAGTCTTCTATGAATTTAAGGTGTTTTGGATGGACCTGGTAGACGTCCTGACCGGCCTTATCCTTAAAGACAGTGAGCAGTGAGTATCCATAGGATGAATCAATGACTTCGCGGTTCGTCGGGGCAGGAACACCAAGATGATAATCGATTATAGTTTCGATAGTTACAAGTTCCTTAAGCGCATTTTCGAACTTAATCCTGTTTTCATCAGTCAGGGGCTGCTTTACCCAGAAAAAGACATGATGGATAAAACTTTTCCCAAGCCCTGTGGCTTTTTCGGGGGGAGCGCATGATGAAGCTGCCAGCAAGCCGGCGCCTGCTACGGCTTTCGCCGATGTTTCAATGAATTTCCTTCGCATTATCCTGTTTGTCATAGTTATTATGTTTTATTTCTTATTTCCGGTCATTTTGTTAAAGATTGCAAGCTGGTCCTTCATTGCAGCTACCCTGTCCTTTGGTGCAGTTCGTGCTTCGAGGAGAATGTAGCCTTCGTATTTTATCCCCTTGAAGAGATCAAAAAGCTGCTGGTACGGATATGTGCCTTCATTAAGTTCACGGATGTGGACTGTGTCGCCGAACCACTTCTTCAGGCTGTTGAAGTTGGGCTCCAGACCGGGGGCCAGAAGATCCTGGTCATTGCAGTTCCAGCATATCTTAACGTTTTTCTCCGTGACCTGGTCAAAGATCGCCTTCATATTCGGGATCTCCTGGGTTTTATTCCCGTGTACCTCTACCCGGACAAGCTGCCCGTAGTCGCTGGCAAACTTTCCGACTTCATTCAGCGAGGAAGCGATCTGGGCTATTGTTTTCTCAACAGGAACTGCTGCCGGCAGGTCATTGGGCTTAACCTTGATGCCTGTGGCGCCGATGTCTTTGCAGAGTTTGATATACTCCTTTGTCTGTTCTATGTTTTCTTTCAGTTTAACCGGATCAGGGCTGTGGTATTCAAAGTTCGCACCGTAGCCCACGCAAACAACGTTGCTGTCGGCAAAGCGTTTTTTTACCTCAGCCCTTTGTGCGGCAGAAAGATTTGTTTCAACCTTGTGTGCGTGCTGAGTGCGGAGTTCGATAGCCTTGTATCCTGTTTTTTCACAATTGTCTATAAGGGTAGGGAGGTCCCAGTCCTGGCCCCAGAGATAAGTGCAGAGGCCAAGCTGCATTCCCTTAACAGACCTCAGTTCAAGGTCCCCGATGTTTCTTAGTGCTGCAAATCCGATACCGGCGGCAAAGCTGGTCTGGATGAAGTCCCGGCGTGAAAGGTTTTTATTCATGACTGTAATTATGGGTTTTGATGTTAGTTTCAGCTAAGGTAATATTTTTTCCGGGTTGTCATCTTCTGTATCGTTCGGTTCGTCGAAACCGTCGTCTTCACCGGTATTGAGTATCCTGGCGGCTTCTGCATCAGGAAGTTCCTGGACATTCCTGAGTTTTTTCCTGATTGCCCGCGTCCTGACGCCAACAAGTTTTTCCAGACTTCCTCCGGCAGAATTTATCTGGTTCTGTGCTCTTAAAAGCACCTTTTCGAACTCATCAAATTCTGTTTTCACCGATCCGAGGATCTGCCATACTTCATTAGATCTCTTCTGCACGGCAAGTGTACGGAATCCCATCTGCAGACTGCTGAGGAAGGCTACAAGGTTCGAAGGCCCGACAACTGTGACGTTGCATTCGCGCTGTATTGTTTCAAACAGTCCCGTCCTTGTAAGTATCTGTGCATAAAGGCCTTCTGTAGGGACGAACATGATGGCGAAGTTTGTTGTTGCAGGAGGGGATATGTATTTGATCTGAATTGTCTTAGCAGCCTTCATCACGCTGCCATCAAAGGCTTTCTCGGCTTTAAGTATATCTTCCTTGGAATAGTCAGTAATGTTCTCGTAGATATCTATGAGTCTCTGGTAATCTTCTATGGGAAATTTCGAGTCTACAGGTAGCAGGACAGGCTCGTCAGGATTCTCATTGCCGGGCAGCCTGATTGCAAACTCAACGCTTTCCCTGCTGCCAGCTTTTACGGGGACATTTGTACTGAACTGCTCCGGTGAAAGATATTGTTCAAGGATTGTTCCGAGCTGGAATTCCCCCATAATGCCCCTTGTCTTGACATTCGAAAGCACTTTTTTTAGGTCGCCCACTCCGGTTGCAAGCTTCTGCATGTCGCCCAGGCCCTTGTATACCTGTTCGAGCTGATCGGTTACGATTTTAAATGACTCGCTTATCCTGGCATTCAGTGTCTCCTGGAGCTTCTCATCCACTGTGAGCCTCATTTGTTCAAGCTTTGCACTGTTGTCGGTCTGGATATCCTTCAGCTTGTTTTCTATTGTTTCCCTCATTTTTTCAAGACGCGATTCTATTCCCTGGGCTTGTTCGCGGGCCCTGTTCATTGAGATTTCAAAGTTAAGCCTCTGTGTCTCGTTGAAGTCGCGGATATTTCCCGATAGCCTGTTATCGAAGGACTCGAGCGATTTTGACAGTTCCTCCCTGTTTTCCTTTGAAAGCCTAGAGGATTCGTCCCTGTTCCTCTGGAAATCATCCTTCATTGAAGATCCTATCTTCTCCAGGTTATTCCCGAAAACTGCCAGGGTCTCCCTGAAGAATTCAGATTGGTCCTTCTCTTTCAGGAGACTTAAAAGGCGGATTATCAGGATTATAAGTATCAGCAGCAGAAGAAGAGCGGCGCCAAGGAGGACATATGTAATCATGAAAGGTATTTTTTGTGCATGTCAGCAGAATGAACTGCTGATAAAGTTAATTCATTTTCCCGCACCCTTCAATCATGAATTTTTCTATATTTATAAAAAAAATCTATGAAAAAGCAGCAAAAGGAGACGCGACGCGAGTTCCTGCATAAGATGCTGGGAGCAACCGCACTGGCAGGGTTCTACCCCGTGTTAAGGGGAGACGGGCTGCCTTTATTTGCAGACCAGGGAGCGAAGATGCCCCTCCGTCCGTTGGGCCGTACCGGTCACATGGTGGGGATATACAGTCTTGGCGGACAGGCTGCCATCGAAACACCTGGTAAGGAAGAACTGTCAGTGCAGATTGTCAACAGGGCGATTGACCTGGGGATAAATTATATAGATACCGCTGCTGCTTACGGGAGAGCTACGGCTGCTATTCCGAAATCAGAGGCTATGGGGCACAGTGAGCGCAATATCGGCAAGGTGATGAAGTACAGGCGCAAGGAGGTCTTCCTTGCATCGAAGACGAACGACCGCACATACGACGGGTCGATGCGCTTGCTAGAGAAGTCTCTTAAAAACCTTGAGACCGATCACCTCGACCTGTGGCAGGTACATAACCTTACAGCGGGACAGATCCCGGATGTGGATAAGTACTTCGCGGCCGGCGGAGTGATAAAGGCAATGGAAAAGGCACGTGAGCAAAAAATGGTGAGGTTCCTGGGGATCACGGGACATGAGAGTCCGGAGATGCTGAAGATTATGGCTGAAAGGTTTCCTTTCGACAATGTGCTTGTGGCTCTTAATGCGGCAGACAAGTTTCATGATCCTTTCATTGAGAAATTCATCCCGCTTGCCCTGGAGAAAAAGATGGGAATAGTTGGTATGAAAATTCCTGCCCGCGACAGGATCTTCTCTCATGGAGGGATTATAACCATCAGGGAGGCAATGGATTATGTAATGACCCTGCCAGTTAGTACAATTATCATTGGTCTTGATGATGTTGCCCAGCTGGAGGAGAACATTAAGATAGCCAGGGAGTTTAAGCCCCTCAATGCCGACCAGATGCTTGCAATTGAAGACAAGGTGAAGCCCTATTACAAGGAACTTCAATTCTTCAAGAACCTGTCGGAATGGCCCGCTGAATGGTAACTTAAGCTGGTGGACGATTTCCGCCGGTTTGTCAAATAAATATCCTTGTTCGTTTTTTTTATTATACTTTAGTTTCAGATTAATTATTTGGAGCTCCGGCTTCGCCGCCTTCAGGACGCGGGTTTACTCACCAGATCATAGGAAAACAGCATTTTGATCTGCGAAGTTACCAGTTTCTGAAGGGGATAGTCTTTTTCACCCCTTTTTCATGGGCATGGGAAGGTGAAATCGGAGAACCTTGAGGGAATAATGATTTACGGAATTGACATATCAGGATTCAGAAAGGTCATCATGACCCTTGCTATGCTTGTTATGTCGTTGCGTTTAATAGCGCAGCCTCCACTGGACCTCGATATACGGCCGACTCCTGCCACGATCTGCATTGGAGATGCCGTCACCCTGAACGTTGACCCTGTCGGCGGAACGCCTCCATATACCTTTTCATGGTCAGCTGTCCCGGGTGATTTTGAATCCTGTTGTAAGTCCTCTGGAAACAACCACTTATACTGTTGTTATAACTGACGCAGCAAGCCAGTCAGTAAGTGAGAGTGTCACAATAACAGTATTCCCGCTTCCATCCCCCCCTGCAATAGACCAGGTAACGCAGCCTACATGTGCGGTACCCTCAGGGACAGTGGCGCTTTCAGGACTTCCTGGAGGTAACTGGATACTCTATGTTTATCCCTTGCTGACTGAAATTAACGGATCAGGAACCACCTATTCAGTCAGCGGGCTTGCTCCGGGATCATACACTTTTGCCGTCAGGAACTTGGATCAGTGCTTATCTACGGTGTCGGCAGCAGCCCTTGTCAACCCCGTGCCAACGCCTCCGGACGATCCTTTAGCCACTGTAACGCATCAGCCCGACTGCTCCGATCCTTACGGAACTATACTTTTCACCGCACAGCCTGGGGTTGAGTATTCGCTCGGTACAGGCTACCAGGCCACCTCTTCATTTTCAGGATTGGAACCTGGAACCTACTCGCTTTATGTCAGGCTGATTGCCGACAATACCTGTGTTTCAATTGCTCCGTTCTCTCTTACTGTAATTCCATATTCCGGGACTCCTGCCGCTCCCCAGCCAGGTTCTGTAACCCAGCCTGGCTGTATAACAACCACTGGCAGTGTTGTTCTGGGCGGTTTGCCCGCAGAGCCATGGACACTCATGCCTGGCAATATTTCAGGAAATACTGAGAGTATATTAGTTGAAAATCTGCTTCCGGGGACATATAATTTTTACATAATATTAACTTCCTCAGGCTGTAGTTCACGTTCCTCCAGGGTTCTAATAAATCCGCAACCGCCGACGCCTCCGGCTCCGGCAGTGACTGTCGTCCACCCGACCTGTGCTGAGGCAACAGGATCGATTACAATCGATTCGCCTCTCGGCACAGGGTATTCATATTCTGTTAATGGCATTGATTATTATGAGTCTGTGTCTTTCCCCGGACTTACACCCGGTAACTATAACGTTACTGCAAGGAATTCATTTTTATGTGTTTCGACAGCAGCTTCTGTGACAGTAAATGCGCAGCCTCCAATACCGGCTCTTGTAATTACAAATCCTTCTCCAGTATGCAATCCCGGAACGGCTAATCTCACAGCAGCTTCTGTAACGGAAGGTTCATCACCGGATCTCGACCTTACATACTGGACAGATGCGGAGGCAACTGTACCTTATGCTACACCGGCAGCTGCAGTGCCGGGAGTTTACTACATCAAAGCGACAAATCCGGAGGGATGTTTCAGGATAGGCCAGGTTACAGTCAGCGGGACTGATCCGAAAAAAGCATCATTCACTTATCCTGCTTCTCCGTACTGCAAGAGTGCCCTTAATCCTGAGCCACAGTACTTCGACGGTGGAGAGGCAGGTGTTTTCAGCGTTTTACCTGCAGGACTCTCATTCATCGATCCATTGACAGGGATTGTCGACCTTGACGGAACAGAACCCGGAACATATACAGTGACAAACACTATTGCTGCCTTCGGCGGTTGTCCGCTGGTGCAGAAAACGGCCCAGATAACTGTCAATCCCGTTACAATACCGGGTACTGTCACAGGTGACGCCTCTGTCTGTACCGGCACAAACAGCACTACCCTCACACTGTCGGGTCACACAGGAGATATCCTGCGCTGGGAGGGCTCCACAGACGGAATACTGTGGTTCAATATTGAAAACACAACAACATCCATTACAGTCACAAACCTCACTTCTTCAACTCAATACAGGGCACTGGTGCAAAGTGCAGGTTGTTCTTCGCTGGCTTCCTCGGCAGCACTTGTTACTGTAAACCCGCTTCCTGAAACATCGGCAATTTCAGGTCCTGTGGCACCTGCCTGCAATGGTCAGGGAGTTACATATAGCGTGGGTCTTACACTTGGATCGACTTACGCATGGACAATACCCCCGGGAATGACCCTGGTTGACGGAGGCACGGGTCCCAATAACAGCCAGATAATTGTGAATGTCGGATCGACAGGCGGAATAATTACAGTTTCCGAGACCAACTCATCTTCATGCACAGGGGCTCCCCGTTCCCTGACTGTCAATCCGGCCGGTTGCAATCTTGTTCCTGCTTTTTCGGCGAATATCCTGAATATCTGCCAGGGAGCCGAGGTAATTTTTACTGACAATTCGACCGGTACAACCGGTTCTACTTCATATCTGTGGGACTTTGGAGAAGGTGCTTCTCCTCGCACCAGAAATTCTCCGGGCCCACATACAATAACATATACCACTGGAGGCTCTAAGGATGTAACACTTACACTGACAGACGGTGCAGAGGAATCTCTGACAAAAGCAGGGTATATTACAGTGTACAGCACTCCGGTAGGTGGTTCAGTCTCCGCAGTTGCCCCTGTATGCGGAACAGAAAACAGCACTCTACTTACGCTGAATAGCTATTCAGGAACTGTTGTCAGGTGGGAAAGCTCGGTTGACGGTATCAACTGGTTGCCTATAAACGTCAATTCAAGCACCTACACTGCAGAAGACATCGGCGCGACAACTTTTTTCAGGGCTGTCGTCGGAAACGGGACCTGCCCGGAGGCATATTCCGCATCTGCGACCATAACTTTCATCCCGCAGCTGCCAGTCGGTGTAAGCATTTCAGCTTCAGCAAACCCTGTGTGTTCAGGCAGTGCGGTGACATTTACTGCAACTCCTGTTAACGGAGGCGCCTCCCCGGTTTACCAGTGGCAGGTAAATGGAAGCAATGCAGGTGCAAATTCACCGGTATTCACAATCAACAGTCCTGTAAATGGCAGCACAATCCGCTGCATTATGACCTCCAGTCTTGCATGCAATTCTGGCAATCCAGCTACATCGAATACAGTTACAATGACTGTAAATCCGATCCCAACAATCACAGGCACGACGCCAGCATCGAGGTGCGATGCAGGGACTGTTACCCTTGGCGCC
>JALOMK010000120.1 GCA_025455505.1 Bacteroidales bacterium | reverse complement strand
AACAGTTACATTTGTAGCCCCCATTTTCCTTAAGAGACCCGCTTCGCCGAAATCCTGATCATAGTTATCTCTGCCATCAGCAGTGGGAATTACAACAATCGGAATATCGAGCCCGCCGCTTGTTTCAATTATCTTTTGATTAAGGGCAGCATCGATCTCACCGCCTCCTATGATTATCAGAGTTCCATTCAGGGGACCTGTTGATAGCAGATTGTCACCGGAGGTCTGCCCGCAGAGAGGGAGAATGACTGCCAGGAAAATGATCGCGAGTTTCAGGGTTTTCATTTTTTTGACTTGTTTTAAAGTCAAATCTAATATTTATCTATGTCAGAAAACATTATTAAATCAGAAAACTGGCTGATACATGCAAAAATGAAAAGTCAGCAACAATAACTAACTTTAAGCTTTCCGGACGATCCGGGAATTGAGAACTGATAAGTGACCTGGTAGCTTATAAATGCACAAGTAATGAAAGCAACAAAAGCGGTGGCAGTTGCCGGTGGTATCTGCATTCTCTCGAATGCCTGCATCCCGGGCAGGCAAAACAGCGAAAGCCGAAAGATGAATGTGCTGTTTCTCCTGGCAGATGATCTGCGCTGGAATTCTCTTGGATGTGCCGGGACAGATTTTCTGGTTACTCCCAATATTGATGCACTTGCCAGGGACGGCATACGATTTTCAAACGCTTGTGTAACAACTTCTATCAGCATGGTAAGCCGGGCGAGCCTCCTGACAGGACAGTACATGAGCAGGCACGGGATAAGGGAATTCGGCGTGCAGCTGAGCGAAGAGGCCTTCTCCCGCAGCTACCCGGCAGTTCTGAGAGGAGCAGGCTGGTGGACCGGCTATGTCGGGAAATACGGGGTAGGCGGCATCAGGAAAAACAGCTTTGATTTCAGCAGGGAGTACGAGGGGAAACACTGGATAAAAGGCGGCGAAGGCGATTCTGTGCATGTCACGGAAAAGAACAAAAGGGATGCTCTTGAATTCCTGAGGCAAAGACCAAAGGACAAGCCATTTATGCTTACTGTCGGCTTCTTTGCAACTCATGCCCAGGACAACCATCCCGACCAGTATCTCTTCCAGCCGGGAAGCGAAAAACTCTACAGCGATTTGCAGATCCCTGTTCCGTCCACAGCCGGTGAAGAATTTACTTCCCTGCTGCCACCCTTTCTGAATAATGAAAAAAATGAGGGAAGGATAAGATGGCACTGGCGCTTTGACACCCCTGAAAAATACCAGCGCTACATGAAAGCCTATTACAGGATGCTGACAGAGCTTGATAGTGCTGTGGGAGAGATAATCAAGGAGCTTAAGGCTGAGGGTGTCTACGAAAATACACTTATTGTATTCATGGGTGACAACGGTTATTTCCATTCAGAACACGGACTGGCGGACAAGTGGTACCCCTACGAGGAATCGATCAGGGTTCCTCTGATAGTTCACGATCCCCGTATTCCGGCGGGTAAAAGAAATGCGCTTAATGAAGAGTTTGTACTTAACACAGACATAGCTCCCTATATTGTATCTTCAGCGGGACTGCTTGTCCCTGATGTTATGCAGGGCAGGGATTTCAGCAGCCTGTATCTCAGCCGGAAGAAATCAGCCTGGCGCCAGGATTTTTATTATGAGCATCCATATGTAACAAGCGAGGAAAGGATACCCTCTTCTGAGGCGCTTGTTACACATTCAGCCAAATACATTATATGGCCGCATTATAATTATGAAGAGTATTTTGACCTTCTGAAGGACAGGAGAGAAACAAACAATGAGATAGGGAATGCCAGGTACTCATCTGCAGTTGAATCATCGAAAAGCAGGTTCGAAGAACTCAGGGAAAAGGCAAAGTGATCCGTGGTGAACCGGGCTTTTCCCGGATTCACAGCCAATAAATACTGTAAAGAAAGCCACCATGACTTGTTTTCATCTGTATTAACTTTAATTTTATTGGAAAATCCGGCGCAAATGAAAGCTTCATTTACCTTATTCATAATTATTGTCGCAGCTTTTGCTTCCACAACTTGCAGAAGCGACAGGCAGACATCCGTGGAAACTCAGTCAATGCAGGGGAACGATTATTATGTCGCTGCGTATATCTGGCCTTCCTGCCACGACGATTCGCTTGGCAGGGCAAAGCTCTGGCCGGAGGGAACAGGAGAATGGGAGGTGATTAAAAAAGGCAATCCCCGTTTCGACGGTCACTACCAGCCGCGTCAGCCCCTGTGGGGCTATGAAATGGATAACGACCCTGCAGTTGTTGAAAAGTGGATTGATGTGGCAACAGACCATGGCATAAATGTATTTGTTTACGACTGGTACTGGTACGAAGGAGGTCCTTTCCTCGAAAGCGCCCTTAACGATGGGTTCCTGAAGGCAAGGAATAATGAAAAGATGCAGTTTTATGTCATGTGGGCCAACCATGATGTGAAATACAATTACTGGAACTATCACCTGCACGGAGATAACACGGAGATCCTGTGGAACGCCCGGGTGGACTGGGATAACTATAAGAAAATTGTCGACAGGATAATCAGGCAGTATTTCAGCCAGCCGAACTACTTCAAGATCAACGGAGAACCCTTGTTCTCAATCTTCAGTGTGCCTAAACTGCTCGAAAGTTTCGGTGGCAGCGTAGAAGAAGCCAGGAAAGCTCTTGATTATTTCCGGGAGGAAGTCGTAAAGGCAGGCTTCCCGGGCCTGCACATCCAGTGGAACCAGGGCGGCGGGGCGGTGATGAATGCCGCTGCTGCTTCAAGGTTCGCCAGGAATGTGGCAGATATGGGATTCAACAGCGTGGCAATGTACAATATGGGCGGAAGGGTTGAGGATTACCTTGTTTACGGTGCCAGTTCAATTTTGATCAGGGAACAGATGGACTCGATTCTCGATGTTCCGGTCTTTCCCTGCGTTTCGATCGGCTGGGACGACACGCCGCGTTTCCCTGAAAAAGGGATCACGGATGTGGTTCATTACAATAACACGCCACAGAGCTTTGCGGCCCTTCTGTCCAGGGCAAAGGAGTACGCCGACAAGCACCCGGAACAGCCAAGGCTTATCACTGTAAATGCATGGAATGAATGGGTTGAAGGAAGCTACCTGCTGCCCGACATGCAAAACGGCTTCGGCTATCTCGAGGCAGTTAAGGATGTTATTGTCGATAAAAAATACGACAGGTATAAACACTGATATCAAAGAAAAAGACGCCATTACGGAAATCATACCTGATAATTATTAAACTGTATTTGGCCAGCTCCATGCAGCTGTCTGAAATGATGATCCCCGGATCCAAGGCAGGCAACACAATAAATATTCATTGATCATACTCTTAAACCAGTGCTCTTGTGTTTTTTAATTGATTTAATATCAGCTTGATATGGATCAATAATGTGCTTTATGCCTCTGCGGTCGAAAATAATTAGGTAAATACTTGACTTTTGGGTATTGAAAGTTGTAAATTCGTATAGTATATAAAAAATGAAGTATACAAAATATTGAATATCATGAACTACAAATCAAAAATCAGGATGTCAATAGGATGGGTTTATCCTATCGGTATTTTCATGTCTTATATTCTTCTTTTCCTGGAATTCTGGATCCGGGAGCTAATCAAAGGAGGGAGATCAGATATCAGACATTTCCCATTTATAACCATTATCCTGGTAGCCCTGATGTTTGTAATTCTTGGAACAGTTCAGTGGTTCAAATACAGGAACTGGATATATCCGGTACTTGGATTGCTGGTGGGAATTGCAACCGCACAGGTCTCATTCATTTTCCCTCATCACCCCGGTACGGATCTTCTGAAGCTGACATATTTCATCAGCTTCATAATTATAATTCTGTTTGTCCTTGTCAACTGGAACTCTTTTTACAGCCATGAACGATTTGAGATAAATTCAAGAAGACTCTTCCGGCTGGCTGCCGAAAGGATCTTTTCAAATGAAGACGGATTCACCGAAAGAATTTATTCCGGCGGAAGAACAGAATGTACCAGGGACGAGCTGCTTGGTTTTGTGAGGTTCATGCACGGTCATTATATTATCAGGCCTTTCTACAATGACAGCAACGTGTGCCTGTCCTTTTCAATGAACAAAAGCCTTGTTGTTATAAATGAAGGAACTGAGGTAAGTCATGTAACTATCAGCTATGACGGAAGTGTTACTGTAAAAGTCTCAGGCAGTGATTACAGGGACTTCAGGGAGAAGCTGAATTTTGACAAATTGTGCCAGTCGCTTACTGACACCTTTATCAGGTTTCTGGGATATTACAGGGAGGGTCTTGAGATGAGGATTCTGGATGAGCTTAAATCAGCGCGATAGTATCATATTAATGAACTTTTAATTCGTTGCAGCAATGAAAAAGTCAGTCAGGGTGCGGGGAATAATTTACTCGGCAAGCATATTGCTTAGTATTGCAAATGCATCAGCACAGGTCATTGATACATGCACCGGCGACATGCATTCGGAATATTTTGCAGTGGAGGTGAACGGAGTCCTGTGTGGTTACAGTGCCGACACATATTGTTACGAAACCTCATCAGGGAAGACATTAAGGTATGAAAACTCTGATGTTTTTATTAAGATGAGACTGCTTGGAGAAGAAATGAATGGAGGATTCAGGTTCAGAACGGTACTGAACACCGGCACAGGTCGTGCCGAGAAACTGAATATCACCGTAATCAACGGGGAATCAGAAAATCAGTTCAATACAGAAATCCAGGGAGATACGGCATTTTTCAGGAGCCCGACTTCTGGATTTGAAAAAAAGGTACCTCTCGGCAAGGATGCAATAATAGCGTCGCTTATGTGGTATCCGCATCTTGTAAAAGACTTCAAAAGGAGTGAGCCTGGAATTAAAAGGTATAAAGTCTATGATCCTGTTAAAGGGGAGATTGTTGAAAAGGAATACACAATGATGAATGATGAGATAATTGTACTCAATGATAAAAAATACAATACAATACTATTTGAGGAGAATGATCTTTCTACAGGTTTAAAAACAAGACTCTGGCTTGACATGAAGGATGGCTATAACGTCAGAACATCAGTCGCTAACAGGAATATATACCTGTCAGATAGATCAGTGACATCACGGCTGACAATCGCAGACATGGATAAGGAATTATTCTTTTCAATCGGAAAGCCTATCCCGGACTTCGAAAAGCTTAGCACGATGAAGGTAAAGGCGCAGATAAACTCCTATGGCGACAGGCTAAGCCCGGAGTCGCTCAACGGTCCGGGGCAGAAATTTACCGGCAAGGTGAACGGTAGCCTTATTGACGGAACATTTGAAACCACTTCATCCAAATATTCAGGCCAGGAAGCTCCTCCGTTTCCTCCGGATTACAGTAAATATGACCAGATGAAAAAGTACCTTGCACATGAAGTTATGATTGAATCGGGCGAGCCTGAAATAATAAACAAGGCATTGGAAATTACTTCAGGATCTGCCAACTCATGGGAGGCGGCTGTACGACTGAGTAAATGGGTTGCCAGGAATATAGCCGGTGAGCTCCCGGGAGGAATATCGGCAATCAATACCCTGAGAACCCGCGGAGCGGAATGCGGGGGGCATTCAAGGCTGATGGCCGCCTTCTGCAGGGCCGTCGGCATACCGTCAAGGGTAGTTGTAGGATGCATGTTTACAAACTACTTCTCGGGAGGATTCGGACAGCACGCATGGACCGAAGTCTATATGGGCGAAAATGGCTGGATAGCAATTGATGCCACAATCGGTGAGACAGACTACATTGACGCAGGACATATACGACTGGGAGAAAATGCAACTTTCAGGCCGGTCGCCATGGAGTTGCTTGATTACAGCCTCAGCCCTGACAAAGATGGAACTGTTTTGCCAACGGGCCCTGAACTTATGCAGGGGAGCTATATGAATGCAGAGATGTACAGGATGTTTAACATAGTTGAGAAGAATGGCGGCATTGCAATTGATATCCCGGGAAGGGCTGTTCTTGATCTGAATCCGCCCGACAATGAGGGAAGGTATGTTCCTGTGCTGACAAGGGAGATCAGCCTCAAGCCTTCAGACATCAGCGAAGGGAAAGCCGGTAAAATATTAATGTACCAGCACTTCAGGCTTGTAAAGAGCGTAACAAATGATACAATAACTGCTGACCTGCCCGAAGAATTTAAGCAGTATGCCGGTAATTACAGATTTTCTCCTGCACGCCTTTCTCTGGATGTCAGGTTTGACAACGGAGTTTTGACTACACAGGATCCCCTTGGAAGATCAAAAGAAAGAATATCTTTTAAAAGAACAGGGGAAAACTGGATTGACAAGTCCGGCTCTTATGAGATCGCTTTTTTTAGCGGAACAGACAAAAAGGTAAGCGCCCTGAGGCTGACAGTCTGTATAGAATTTCTAAGGGGGGAGCCGGTTACAAACGCAATTGAAAAGGTGATCAGGGAATCAGGCATAGAGGCAGGTTTAAGAAAGTATGACGAGATCAGGGATTCGGGGAACACGTATTATTTCTTTTCCGAGCAGATGCTTCATCAGCTTGGGCACACTCTTCAGAAGGAGAACAAAATTGATGACGCCATTCTTGTATTTTTGAAAAATACTCAGGAATACCCTGATTCGTTCATGGCAAATGACGCCCTGGCTGAAATTTTATTGAAAGCTGGTGACAATAAGCGCGCACTTGAATATTTCGAAAAGGCTGTCCGCCTGAAACCGGATTATGACTATGGAAAAAGGATGATTGGAGAACTAAAACAAAATAAATAAGATACGTGAAATTCAGGGAAGCATCTCTCCTGGGCGCCTGCCTTGCCAAAGATTATGCCGAGGACATGTTCAGGCTGCTGGCAACTTACAAGACTATTTCATCATCTGAGGCTGCCTCGCGCCTGTCAGTACACATAAAAACCACGCAGGACTTTCTTGAGGATATCAGGTACAGCATGAAAGTTGAAAGAATAGTAATGGACCTGGATCTCTCCGGCTTGCAGATGGCAGAGGAAATGACTGATTTGCGCCTGAAGCTTAAAATCAAAGAGTTGCAGCATGCGGGTGCAAGGTTTACAACTGCCAGGAGCAATGACTATCTGAGCAGCGTGGTTGTCTGGGCAGGATCCGGCAGGAACCGTACCGAAAAAAAGATTAACCTATCAGTGCCCCAGGGCAGGTTCCTGTTCCATCTGCCCTTCCCGTCTGCAGAACCTCTCAGTATTGAAGAAATAATGAAAAAGGCCGGTGTTGACAGGAACAATGTCCCGGAGATTGTCGATATAGTGCAGGTGTTGATTGAGTTGAAAGTAGTACAGGCCGCCTGATCTTAGCCTGACCTGCATCTGAATATTCACAGAGGTTACTTTCTTTTCGTATGCTTTTCTGCACCAGGTGTACTGGATTTTATTAATTTTATGTTCATCGCTTGACACCTGGTCCGTTTTATTTATTCCGCCCAATGAAATACTTTCTACTTGTATTGACATTAGTATTTCTTTCCGCTTGTACAGGAGAAAGAAAATCAAATGAACCCCTGCAAATCAGTGGCATATACCCCCATCTTGCATATTACAACAATGAAGGCGAATGCGGAACCGGAGCCGTAGTACCCTGGGCAGGCAGGTTATGGGTAATAACCTACGGACCTCACCTTCCTTTTGGTTCATCAGACAAGCTGTACGAAATATCACCCGAACTCCGGCCCTATGCAATTGACACCGCAAGGAACGTTCGTGTTATACCCTATGACAGGATGCCGGGTCGTCATACAGGAAATGCCGCCCACCTTGACGACCCCGGCAATAAGATATATTACGGCACGATGGAGGAGGGATTTTATGAAGTTGACGTTAATACTCTCGAAGTGAAAACGCTCTACCAGGATGCAAATGTCAGGCGCGAACCGGGCAAGATGGCCCAGTATAATGCCCTGCTGCCCGGGGCACATGGGAAAGGACTTTACTCCGGACAGGGTGTGCTTGTATATTCAAACAACGGTGAAGCCACAAGGGAAGCCCTCGAGCGATTTGACGTTGAATCAGGCTCACTCGCGGAATGGGACGGAAACGACTGGAAAATTGTAAGAAGAAACCAGTTCGTGGAAGTCACAGGTCCGGGAGGAATTTACGGTAACCCCGATCCTGCAAGGGACCCTATCTGGGTCTCCGGCTGGGATCATAAATCAATAATCACGGGTGTAAGGAATCCTGAAACAGGCTGGCATTTTTACCGTCTGCCCAAGACAAGTCATAGTT
>JALOMK010000119.1 GCA_025455505.1 Bacteroidales bacterium | reverse complement strand
ATTTCCTTCTCCCGCTGCTTGCAGGCATTGCAGGCCTGTTCTGGCAGTACGGTAAGGACAGGAAGGGATTCTGGCATGTGCTTGCCTTTTTCGTAATGACAGGCCTTGCGATAATATTTTACCTCAACCAGTACCCGAACCAGCCAAGGGAACGCGATTACGCCTATGCGGGGTCTTTTTACGCATTTTCGATATGGATAGGCTTCGGCTTTGCCTTCCTAGTGGATGCGATAAAACGCTTTGCACCGGGGAGGTTTTCGTCGATTATCGCATTTCTCCTTCTCATTCCTGCTGTTCCGGTTCTCATGGCCTTCCAGAACTGGGACGATCACGACCGTTCAGGCCGCTATACGGCGCGTGACATAGGGGCCAACTATCTTAAATCATGTGCCGACAATGCAATCCTCTTTACATATGGTGACAACGACTCGTTTCCTGTGTGGTATGTTCAGGATGTTGAACAGGTGAGGCCCGACGTAAGGGTGGCAAACCTTAGCTACCTGCAAGCAGGATGGTACATTGAGATGATGAGGCAAAAGGCCTTTGATTCCGATCCCATGCCTCTTTCGCTGCCTCCTGACAAATACCTTGAAGGTGACCGCGAGCAGCTCCCTGTCAACGACAGGGTCAAGGATCCGGTCGATCTGAGGAGGGTTGTGGATTTTGCTGCCAACGATGACAGCAGGTATAAGATGGATGTCAGCGGCAGGGGCGATTTCCTGAATTTCCTGCCTGCCAATAAGTTTATAATCGAAGTCGACACGGCTGCGGTTCTTGCAAACGGGACTGTGAAGGAATACTTCCGCGACAGGATAGTTTCTCCCATGATCTGGGAGTACACTGAGTCGGATGCCTTCAAGGGCGACCTTGCCATTATGGATATGCTGTCGACGAACGAATGGAAGCGGCCCGTGTATTTTTCAACCACCGTGCCCTCGACGCAATACAAGGGTCTTGAGAAGTTTTTTGTCCAGGAGGGACTTGCATACAGGGTTGTGCCTGTACAAACCGACAAACCTGAGCAGGGCGAATTCGGGATGATAGACAATGAGGTCATGTACGACAACATGATGAACAAGTTCACCTGGGGCAATGCAGGGGAACCGGGAGTATACCTCGACGAAAACAACAAGAGGATGTTCAGCAACTTCAGGCGCCTGTTCGGGGAGCTTGCAAAGAGCCTTCTGGTGGCGGGCGATACGGCAAGGGCAGTTGAAGTTGTGCACAAGGGACTCTCAATAGTGCCATCCGAAAAGATGCCCAACGACTATTTCTCGATCAACCTTGCGGAAGTGCTGCTTCTGGCAGGCAGGAAGGAAGAGGGAATTGCCCTTGCGAGCGAAATTACCGGGTATTCTGTTAGCTATCTCGAGCATATAATAAATATCAGGCCACAGGACAGGTTTGGTCTCGACTACCCGATGGGCGTCAGCATGCAGTCGCTCCTCGATCTTTACAACCTGGCTGTGCGTCTTGAGATCGCGGAACTGAGCAGCCTGATTGAGCCTTCGATCAGCAAGTATTACAGCAGGCTCTACTCCACGCAGTAAGCAGATGAGGCTTTTCAGGCCATTGTTTCCGTCAGGTCTTGTTTACCGGGAAGCCCGGTTCAGGCTTGAAGATGAAGGAAATTCACTGTGCCTGACTTTTGATGACGGCCCCTGCGAGGGATCAACTGTTGAGATCCTTGACATCCTTGAGAGCTACGGGATAAGCGCTGTCTTTTTCTGCAATGGAAAGTCGGCAGAGAGACTCCCGGAGCTCATTAACGCAATCAGGAGCAGGGGACATGTCATCGGTAACCATGGATATGAACACCTCGACGGCTGGAGGACAAGCTGCAGACGCTACCTCGGTAATGCAATCAGCGCCGAACCTTTCACTTCGTTTTCGCTGTTCCGGCCGCCATTCGGCAGGATGAGCCTTTGCCAGTACAGGGAGATAGCCGCGAGATACACAATAGTAATGTGGGACCTGATGCCCTATGATTTTGATAAGGGTTTCGGGAAGGAAAGATGCCTTGAGGTGCTCTTTAGGAAGACAAGGCCCGGTTCGGTCATTGCCCTGCATGACACCGGAGGCTCCCATGCCGCAGACATTCTCGGTGAGTATATAAATTTCGCCCTCGGCAGCGGCTACCGTTTTGAGAACCCGTTCAATAAATAGTATATTTGGGTTTTCAATTAAACATTTAAAATGAATCTACTGATTCTTGGATCGGGAGGAAGGGAACATACACTCGCCTGGAAGCTTGCTTCCAGTCCCTCTGTAACGAGCTTGTTCATTGCCCCGGGCAATGCAGGCACAGCCACCTGCGGAACAAACCTTAAAGTTGACCCTATGGATTTTCAGGCTGTCAGGAAGGCCGTACTGGAGAATTCAATTGACATGATACTCGTTGGTCCGGAGGTGCCTCTTGTTGCAGGCATATCTGATTTTTTCGCTGCTGACAGGGAGCTCAGCGCCATCCCCGTTATAGGCCCGGTCAGTTCCGCCGCGCGTCTCGAAGGGAGCAAGGATTTCGCTAAAGGCTTCATGACCCGCCATTCGATACCGACCGCCGAATACAGGAGTTTCACGAGCGCAGACATACATGAGGCCCGTGGTTTTCTCAAAAAGTTCGATCCTCCCTATGTAATTAAAGCTGACGGGCTGGCTGCCGGGAAGGGAGTCCTCATACTTGACGACATTGATGAGGCCGAGCGCGAGGCCAGGGAGATACTGAACGGTAAATTCGGGGCTGCCGGTGCAAGGGTTGTGATTGAACAGTTCCTTACAGGCATAGAACTCTCAGTTTTTATTATAACTGACGGGAAATCATGGAAGCTGCTGCCTGAAGCGAAGGACTACAAGCGGGTGGGAGAAGGCAATACCGGGTTGAATACTGGCGGTATGGGTGCAGTTTCGCCTGTGCCTTTTGCAAACGAGGTGTTTATGTCAAGGGTAAGGGAAAGGATCATTATACCTACAGTTGAAGGTCTCAGGAAAGAGGGGATTGAATATAAGGGTTTCATTTTCTTCGGCCTTATAAATGTTGGCGGCGATCCATTCGTGATTGAATACAATGCCAGGCTGGGAGACCCCGAGACAGAAGTCATCATTCCACGTATAAAGTCCGACCTGTTCGACCTGCTCGAGGGCGTTGCGAAGGGTGATCTCGACAGGAGAACCCTCGAAACTGACGAAAGGCATGTATCAACTGTGATGCTTGTTTCGGGCGGATACCCGGGAGAGTTCAGGAAGGGGATGGAAGTTAAGGGGCTTAACGATGTTGAAGGCAGCATTGTTTTCCATGCCGGCACCTCGCCTGCTGACGGCAAGGTGGTGACATCAGGCGGAAGGGTATTGGCCGTTAGTTCCTATGGCGCTTCACTCCGCGAGGCTGTTGGCAAGTCTTATTCAGAAGTTCATAAGCTGGATTTTGAAGGCGTGTATTACAGGAGGGACATAGGATTTGATCTTTCCGAGCAATGGTATTAAGGCAGTTCCGGGGAACAGGGCCCGGAGTCATCGCCCTGATAGTAATTGCATTCCTTGCGTTGTGGGGCGGTACACTTGCAGTGCCTGTTCAGGGTTCTGATTTCGTATACGACACTCATCCTCTGCCGCTTTATGCACTGCTGAAGTCGCTTAACGATGCTTTTCCTGTTGCAGCGATGATCCTTGTAATTGTCATGGCAGGCCTTACGGCAATACTTCTGGTTAACTTCAACACTGCTGATTTTTTCATTGGAGAAAGGACCTTTCTGCCGGCTTTCATCTATGTTATCCTGACGGGTCTCTTTGCAAGGCTTCACTATATGAATCCGGTTCTGCCTGCTTCGCTCTTCCTTCTTCTGGCAATTATCAGGATAAATGGTTCATACAGGGTTGAAGGAGTGGCGTATAATTTTTTCGATGCCGGGATCTTCACGGGCCTTGGTTCGCTGATCTACGGAAACCTTGCGTGGTTCCTGGTACTTATATTTATCGGCGCCATAATCTTCAGGTCCGCGGGCATGAAGGAGCTTATAATATCCGTGGCGGGCATCCTGGCACCCTGGCTGCTTACCTTCGGCTTTTACTACCTGGCGGGATATGATATCGTGGAACTGTTAACGAGTATCAGTTATAACCTCTTTACAGACGGCAGTACGGAGATGTTTTCAAAATCAGAAGTCATCGTACTTCTTGTTGCCGGCGCAGTTGCGGTGGTTTCGGTCGGGCACCTTTTCAGGAATATGGGCATGATGAAGATAAAGTCGCGTAAGACATTCTATCTTCTTGGTTATACGGTACTTACTGTCGGGCTTGTGTTTTTTCTGGTGCCTTCGGCCTCGATTGAGCTTGCATGGATCCTGTTCATTCCGGTTTCATATTTCCTTACATATTATTTCATCTTTGTAAAGAAACGGATATTGCGCGAAACTGCCTTTTATATCCTGCTGTCTGCTGCTGCGGTGATGCAGCTGCTATATTTGCTGGGGTAGTCAGCGTACCATAGATACAATTCCGACGCCTGATCCTTTCTGTCCGTTCAGGAAATCATAGCTGAGTGTGTATATCCCGCTCCTGTTGCATTCGAAGTCAACGAAGGGATAGTACTTTCCCGTTTTTGAGTCGTATGATGAAAGGACTACCTTGTCGGCTGCATCGGTGATTGTGAGAATCAGCTTTCCTTTTGAATTATCGGAGTTGCACATCGTGAAGCGGTACTTAGTATTTTTCCAGAGCGACATCTGTGCCTTGTAGCGAGGAGCTCCCGGGTCTGCGGCAGTGCCGAGCTGTATCCTGAAATCTTTGAGATACTTGCTGTCAGCCCCGGTCTGGGTGAGGCAGCTGCTCAGAAGCTTACTGTTGTCCTGGGCAGATGCCAGGTTTAAGGCGGCCAGAACAAGTACAAGTGATATCAGTGACCTTTTCATACTATTCGTTTAAAATTAGCCTGTTCCTCACAGATTTTGTGATGTTGACTATCTCTTCCAGCTGACTTTCCGTCATCTCTACAAAACTCTTCTCGGTCTGTATTATCGAGAGGCCTCCGTTCTTTTCCACACTCACCGGGTCGCCCTGTGAGTAGGTGATCTTCACGTCACGGTATTTCTCCTTGATTTCCTGGAGGCTCCTGCACAGCGCCGTGAAGTCATTGTCCCTGTTGCAGTAGGGCATCAGCAGCAGGAGCAGGTCGTTCAGAATGATTTTCTGCTCGGCTATCCTGTCGGAAAGTACTTTGTCGGGGTACTGGCTTACAACCTGGGTTGCAAGGTACTGGGCTTCGATCCATACTCCTATTATCATAAGTGCCGATAGGTGTCCCCTGTCATTGCTGCGCAGGTATTCATCGATGCGGGTGTAGGAGTTTATTGAGAGGCTGAGGAGCGAATCGAGGTTTGAATTATTTTGTGAGAGTGTTTTAATCGTTTCAAAATCAAAGAACTGGCCTACTTTAATATCCTCGGAGAGTTTGCGTATCGATGACAGGATTTCAAGGGATGAACCTGTCCTCTCATAGATGTTAAGATAACCCAGGTCGGCGCCCAGGATGCCAAGTTTAAGCGCCTTGTCGAAGTTTGTGCTTTGCCTGTTCGCGTCAATCGTTGAGGCGAGATAGCTTTGTGAGAACGGGACCTCGAGCTTCTGGAGAAGGTTGGCGATCTCAACGGGAGAGGTGATGTTCCTCGATATGTCGGCTATGGCTTCGGGGCTCAGTTTAAGGGCTTCGGAAACAGGTATTGAATCTGCTTCGGGAAATACGAACTGGGCGGAATTGTTTGTTGTATTCCTGCAGGAGACGCAGAGTGACAGGACAAGGATAAACAGTAGCGGCTTTATTCTCATCAGAGATATAAATAGGTTATGCACAAAAGTAAAAAAAAAAAGATAACAGCCCTAATCCTGTGTCATTTTCGGAACCTGAGCCTTTCGTGGAAGCTAACCAGGCGCCTGAGAACATTGTAATAGAGGGCAAGGTACAGCAGCACTGCACTCAAGGCTGTTATGCACATATTGAATGCGAAGGTGTCGATCCTGAGCCCGGCGAGGTATTTTGCCGGGGAATAGAAATGTGTCCGGAAACCGAAAAAGCCGCTGTTTGAAGGCTCAAGGAACACAGGGTCGGTATTCTGCACTATTGTGTTCCTGTATATTATGAATTTATTTCTTTCATAGGGTTTTGTAACAATCTCGAGGAGCTTGTAATTGTAATAATCCTTTTCAAGTTCCCGGAGCCTGTTCTCGTTCAGGTTGTGGAAGCTGTCCCTGCGGTCGCTAGCAGAGTTTGACACCCTGGAGAAATGTCGCTCGAGGGCTGTAAGGTAAATAAAGAGCGAGTCAGCTGTTGCGGGGTTGAATCCGGAGGGTGTCAGTTCGCCTGTAAGGCTGAAGGCCGGAACCCCGAACCTGGGCATCGAGGAGATCTCATTCCGCAGGAGGTCGAGCCTGCTGAAATTAATGACAGGCCTTTTTAGTACAGGAGAATTGTCATCGCCAAGGTAGCCGGGGCTGCTGCGGTATTCAAAGAGCGTTGTCGCCAGAGCTTCGCGGAGTACCTTGAGCCTGTGTACTTTATTGAATTCTGCCTCACTTATTGTCTTCTGAAGCATGTAGTAGGTTTCTCCGTTCCTGTTGTATGCAACGCTGCTGTACCTGTTGTCCTTGAACTGTGACACCATCAATGCCTCATAGGTCCAGCGCGTTGGCATCAGCTCGGCTATCAGGGGCACCTTGTCGACGTTGCCGATTGTACGGTTGAGCTTGTCAAAGGGGAACATGGCGCCGCTGAGGACCATCATCGGTATTATAAGTATCGGGATGACTATGTAAATTGTGATTGCCGAATTGAAGGAGGCTGAGATGTTGAGGCCGAGCATATTCGCGCAGAAGGCTGTAATGAACAGCGCTGTCCAGTAGGTAAGCGTCATTCCCTTTATCCCGAGTACCGGGTTGGCGACAAGCACGAAGAGGGCCATCTGCAGCGCTGAAAGCAGAAGGAGGTAAACAACCTTGGACATGAGAT